>JAHWKJ010000055.1 GCA_019347905.1 Planctomycetota bacterium | reverse complement strand
CAAGGTGACAAGGTGACAAGGTGACTGGTCGCAGGGTGATGGGGTTCCGGACGTAGCGACAGCGGTCACCTTGTCATCCCCTCACCTTGTCACCTTGTCATCTTCGCTCCTCACTCGCCGAGCAGTTCCCCGGCGATGCGATCCAACTGCGTCTCCAGGCGGGCGTCGATCGTGCCGTGTTCGGTTTCGATGACCGATCCGCCGCGGGTGATCGACTCGTCCGGGCAAAGCTCCACGTCCACGGACGGCGAGAGCGTGCGGGTTATGTCGGCGGTCCGCGCGCCGAGCGACGCCAGGTCCTGCGGGTTCAGCCGAATGGTGATCCGCGGGCTGCCGGCGGCGAGTTGCAATGTGCCTGCGAGCGATTCCAGGGCGAGATCGGGGTCGCAGTCGAGCCGGCGCCGCAGCAGCTTCTCGGCGATCCCCACACCGAGCCGCACCGCGGCCTGCTCCCATTCGGTCAGCCAGCGGTCGCGTTCGGCGGCCAGTTCGGCGGCCGCAGCCTGGAGCGCGGGCAGCACCGTGCCGAGCCGCTCGGCGACCGATTCTTCGGCCGCCGCACGAGTGCGGGCAGCAACTTGCCGTTCGGCGTCGGCCAGACCGGCATTGCGGCCGGCCTCGCGGGCCTCTTGTTCGACGCGGCCGCGCAGATCGTCAATCTCGCAGCGCGCTTCGTCCCACATGCGCCGGACTTCCGCCCGCGCGTGCTCGACGTACTCGTCACAGCGCAGCCGCAGGTCGTCATAGTTGAAGACGATCCGCGACGACAGCCCACGAGCAGCGTCCGCTTTGAGGAGACGTGGCGGGTAAGTGGGTGACATGGGAGAGTCGAGAGTTGATCGGGAGGCGAAGAGGCAAGCGGAGTTCGGGAGCGGAAGGAGCGATCGACGTCGATGAGCGCCGTTCGCGCCGACTGGTCATTGGTCATTGGTCATTGGTCATTGGTCATTCTCTCACGAGATGTACTGCTCGCTTTCGCTGCCCGCGCCGACGCTGATCTCTCCGGCGTCTTCCAAACGGCGCACCGCGTCGACGATCTGTTGCTGCTGGGCCTCGACGTCGCTGAGCTTTACGGGCCCCAGGTACTCCATTTCTTCCCGCAACAGGTCCGCCGCCCGCTGCGACAGGTTCGACATGATCTTCTGGCGGATTTCTTCGGAAGCGCCCTTGAGCGCCACCGCCCACTGGCCGGTGTCGACCTCCTTCAGCAGCATCTGGATCGACTTGTCGTCGAGCTTGAGCAAATCGTCGAACACGAACATCAGCCGCTTGATCTCGTCGGCGAGATCCGCATCGTCGGTCTCCAGGCTTTCCAGGATGCCGCGGTTGGTGGCCCGGTCGGCGACGTTGAGGATCTGGGCCACGGTGGGCACGCCGCCCGCCTTCTCCAGTTGCTGGCTGAAGGTCGAGGTCATCCGCCGCTGCAGGCTGCTCTCGACATCGCGGACGACCTCGGGGCTGGTCTGCTCCATGTGGGCAATGCGGCGAATCACTTCCATCTGCTTGATCGACGGCAGACCGGCGAGCACCTCGGCCGCCCGCGGGGCCGTCAGGTGCGACATGATCAGCGCGATCGTCTGCGGGTGCTCGTCGACGATGAACGCCAGCAGGTTGTCGGCCCCCACCTTCTGCAAAAAGCCGAAGGGTAGCGAGTTCATCGACTGCCGCACCGTTTCGAGGATCTCGCCCGCGCCCTCGCTGCCCAGCGACTGCTCCAGGAGTTGCGCCAGGGCGTCCATGCCGCCGCGCTCGATGTGCCGGCGGGCCTCGGCAAGCTGGAAGAACTCCTCCAGCACGTCGTCCTGCTCTTCGCGGGTGATGTCGTCGAGTTGGGCGATCTCCAGCGTGACCTGCTGGACCAGGGGCCGCGGCAACTGGCTGAGCACTTCGGCCGCCAGAGGCTTGTCCAGGCTAAGCAGCAGTATCGCGGCTTTTCGGAGGGGGGACATGGGGTGGAGGTCGGTAGGCAGTAGGCGGTAGGCAGTCGGCAGTTCGTTTAGCCGCGACCCGGAGGGGAGCGCTCTGTTCGGAACTGAATGCGGATGGTGGCGTCACCTGTTCACTTCGCGGCCTCGATCCACTTGCCCAGCAGCGTGGCGGTCATTTCCGGGTTGTCGCGGACGATGGACTGAATGCGGTCGCGGCGGCTCGGTTCCGCCGGTCGTTTGGGGATCTCGATGGGGGGTTCGGCTTCGTCGGCTGCGGAGGGCATCGGCGAGATGGGGTCGAGCACCGGCGGCGGAGTGGTTCCGCTTTCGGGCAGCTTGGGCATGTTCCGGCGCAAGGTCACGAGCGCCCACGCGGCGAACAGCGCAAGCGCCAGCGCGCTCCACCAGCGCGAAGCCAGTTCCCACACGGTGTCCATGACGGAGACGGAGATGGTGTCGGCCGGCGTCTCGACAGAAGTAAACGAGCTGACGTCCACGGCACTGTCGGGCGAGCCGGCGGGAATCAGAATCGCCGCCGTCGCGCGGGCCTTGGCTTCTTCGCGCTGACGGATCTCGTCGATGGCTTTGCGAAACGCGGCTTGCTCGGCCTCGCTCTCGCCGCGGGGGATGCCCTGCCGGGCGGCGACGGCCTCGTAGTAATCTTCCGGGATCTTGATCGAGACCTGCACCGCCTTGGGCATCGCGCCGATCAATTCCTCTTCCAGGTACTCGACCGAAGGGACGGCGACCGTGCTGCCCTCTTCCACCGTGTTCGAGCGGACCTGCTGTGTGCCGGTCGATGCGCCCAGACTGCGGGGCTGGTTGGAGCCGACGCCCGGCTCGCCCTGCACCGGCTGCTGCGTGAAGCGGTCGTCGGTGACGCGGTTGTTCTCCTGCGTGATGGCCCTCTGCTTGGGATCGACCTTGTGCTGCCGCTTCACCGAACTCTTCAGGTGGTCGATATCGACGTGCACCGTCACCAGCACGTTGGGGACGTAGGACAGCGCTTCGGTGATCTTGGCCTGGAACTCGCTCTGGAACTGGCGGATGCGTTCGAGAATGCGGTTGTCGAAGGGATCGTCTTCCCCGGAGCCGGTCCAGGCGCGGCCTTCCGACAGGTCGAACACCGTGACGCTCGTCGGTGCCAGGTCCGGCACCATGCTGGCCACAGCCGAGCGCAGCGACTGCACGAGTTGCGTCGAGACCTGCCGGCCTTTGCGCGGACGGACCGAAACCGTCGCCGTCACCTTCGCCTCCGGGCCGAACAGCCGTCGCCGGCCATCCGTGGGGGTCCAGGTGACGTCGGCGTACTCGATATCGGGCACGGCCTGGATCATCCGCCGCAGCGCCCGGGCCAGTGCCACGTCGCGGGCGGCTTCCGAGGTCTGGCGGGTGCGGAACGGGCTGGAGTTCTCGACAAGCTGGCGTTCCAGTTCGTCGCCCCACCCCTGCGGCAATGTGCCGCCCTCCAGGAGCGATGCGTTGTAGCGGTCGACCTCTGCGGTCGGCACGAGCAGCTTTTGGCCTTCGCGTCGGAAGTCGGTGAGGCCGGCCTCGATCAGCGTTTGCTCGGCGCTCATCAGCTCTTCGCTGGTGAACGTCTTGCCCCACGAGAGGGCGGTGTACGATGACGAGCTTCCGCCCCACAGCAGCAACGCGAACGCACCGCCGATGACCAGCGGCACGAGGACGAGCGTCCCGCGCTGGCTGGGGGTCATCGACTGGAACAGTGCGGCGTACTGGCGCAGCGTTTCCCGCATAGGGTTAGATTCTCAGTTGCTGGATTTCGTTCCAGGCTTCGACGAGCTTGTTGCGAATCTGCAGCAGCATTCGCAGCGACAGATCGGCCTTGCGGACCGCGGAGAAGACCTCGACCTGCGTGAGGTCATCGCCCGCCAGATAGCGTTCGATCGATTCATCGGCCGTGAGCTGTGTCTGGTTCGTTTGCCGCAGCGCGTCGACCAGAAGATCCTCGAACCGCACCGCCCCCGCGCTGTGCCCTTTGAGCGGAGCGACTGACGGCAGCGGAACGGGACCGGCGGGTCCGGTGATGGGTGCTGGCATGCTTGTTCACCTGGAAACTACGCCAGAATCCGCAGGCTCAATTCGGCGATGTTCTTCGCCATCTCGATCGCGGCGATGTTGGCTTCGTAGGCTCGCCCCGCTTCCAGGGCGTTCACAAATTCGGTAATCAAGCTGACATTCGGGTAGTTCACGTAACCGTCGGCGTCGGCGTCGGGATGTCCCGGCTGATAGACGCGCCGCGGGGGCGTGGCCGTGTCGATTTCGACGTGGTAATCGACGGCGGTGCCGCCGGTCTCGCGTTCGGTCTCGCCGGCGGTGCGAAACGTCACCAGCCGCCGCTGAAAGGGCACGGCGTTGCCTTCGGCGTCGCGCGTGGTGTTGACGTTGGCGATGTTGCCGGCGATGGCGTTCATTCGCTGCCGCTGCGCGACGAGGCCGCTGGTGCTGATGTCGATTGTTTTGAGCATGATGTTCGTAGTGGCCGGCTTCAGCCGGCCGAATATGTGTTGACGCTCGCGCAGGCCGGCTGAAGCCGGCCACTACGAGCGCGGGCTACGGCCGTTCGCTGATCACGGCCTGCAAAAGGTTCATCTGGGCGGCCATCAGCTCGACGGCAAAGGACTGCATCATCGAGTTCTTGGTCATCTCCATCATTTCGCGTTCGATGCTGCGGTTGTTGCCGTCGTGGAAGACGAGGTTGGAAGGATCGGCTTCCCGCGCCCGGAACAACCGGGCCGGAAAGAAATCGGCCAGCTCTGCAGGTGATTGCCCGCCGCTCACAGCGCCCGAAGACGTCGGCGAACGGCCCGAACCCGCAACGGCTTCCCGCAGGGCCTGCTGAAACTCCTCAACCGGCAAATCGCGGGTGCGATAGCCGGGCGTGTCGATGTTGGCGACGTTGCCGGCGAGCACTTCGTGCCGGCGCTGGCCGAACACCGCCAGCTTTTCCAGCAGTCCCAGCGTGCCGGCGTCAAAGAAGGAAGCGGTCGTCATTGCGGGTCAGCTTTCCAGGTTCAGGTGGCGGTGGAGACTGCTGGCCGTGTCGTCGCGATAGCCCTGATGCACGCGGGCGCCGGCGGCCAGTTCGTCCAGCCGCGCGGCCGTCGCTGCTTTGCGGCGCGAGAGCAGTTCGGCGCTGTCGTGTTCTTCGTGGACCAGCTCGCGTAACAGGTCGTCGGTTTCGGCCAGCAGCCGTTCGCAAGCCTGCCGCTCGTCGCCGGCGATTGACTCCCGCCGATGCTGCCAGGCGTCCGCAAATTCGCGCTGGCCGTCGTCGAGTGCGGTCAACAGCGCCAGCACCTGCTGCTTGCGTCCTAAGAGCTCGAGCAGACGCGAGTAATCGTCCGCGGCGATCAATTCGCGCTGATGTCGCGACAACTCCAGCAGCGCCCGGCAGTGCTCGCGGCGGCTGTGCAGCAGATCCTGAAAACGGTGTTTCGCGACGGCAGGCATTCGGCGTCTTCTCGGTTCATCCCCGGGAGCCGAACCGCGTGAGCGGTCGGGTCAGTTTAAGGCTGCGGTGCGAACTCCCGCGACCATTCAATCCAGTCCTTCCAGTCGCTCCGCGTCAGGCTCGTGATGCTCGAATCGAACGCGGAGTCCGGCAGGCCCTCGTGAATCACCCGCGTCTGCTCCAGCAGGCTGCGGGCTTCGGCGAAGCGGCCCTGCCGCTCGTGGCATTGTGATATCCGCAGGTAAGCCGTCAGCACGCCCGGATCGTGCGGAAAGCGGTCGGCGGCGGCGGCATAGCGCTCGATCGCCTCGTCGTAGCGACCCAGCTCGTACAGCGCCTCGGCTGCATGGAACCAGCAGCCGCGCAGCAGCCGCTCGTCCAGGGGACCCAGGCCACGGTCCGTATCGCGGCCGTCCAGGTCTCGTTCGAGCGACAGGTACTGCGCAAGCGCCGCCTCCAGCAGCGCGCGGCGCTCGTTCTCCAGCCGGCGGCGCGCGGCCTCGGTTTCGGCCGCGTCCAGCCGGTCGCGCGGCCCGTGCGACTGCAGCGTGCGGGCACGGGCCGCCAGGTAGCGGGCCTCGAACGCCCGCTCGTCGGCGGGATACCGGGCGGCGAACTCGTCCAACAGGCGCGTGCATTCTTCCCGGCGCTTGTGGGCGGATTCCTCGAAAGTCTCGCGTTCGTCCGGCGGCGCGCTGGCGGCCGCGCGCTCATCCAGCACCGCCCGCGAGTATTGCAGCCGCCCCAGCGAGAACAGCGACAGCCGCCACTCGCGCGCGTCTGGCGTGAGGTTCTCCGATTCGAGAACGTTCTGCCACGTCTGCTGGGCGGCTTTGAAGTCTTCGCGTTCGATGTGGCAGCGGCCCAGGAGGTACTCCGCTTCGATGGCGGCCACGTCCGACGGGTGCTGCTCGATGGCCTGCCGAAACCAGAAGAACGCCTCTTCGGGCCGGTCGAGATCCAATAGCAGCCGGCCCATGCGCACGGTGGCCGGCGCCAGTCTGCGCTGTGGATTCGTCGCGAGGAACGCTGCAAGCTGCTGCCGCGCCCGCTCGAAGTTATGCCCGCGATCGAAGTGATCGGCGCTGGTCCACAGCGCTTCGCCGTATTCGGACGTGGTCGCGATCTGGGCGGCGTAGTCGGCCCACGCCGCACCGCCCGTCTGCCATGCCTGCCGCACGTCGTCCTGTCGTGCGGCGCGCTCCGGCGGCGGCAGTGTCTGGAGCTCTTCCTCGAGCCACTGGGCGCGGCGGGTCGAGGCCTCGGCGACCAGTTCGCTGGCCTTCAGCCGGCCGAGCAGTCCGGCGAGCGCTTCGGTCAGCGCGATGGCCTCGTCGAAGCGTTTGCGTTCGATCCAGTCGGCGCGGGCCCGCAGTGCTTCCTGCTCCAGATCCGCCAGCGTCAGCCACAGGCTGTGGAATTCCTCGGGCTGCTCGATGCGGGCGAAGGCCTGGCGATACGCCGACAGCGCCTCCTCCTCGCGTCCGGCCTCGCGCAGCAAGGCGGCGGATCGCACCCACGAGGCCAGGCCGTCGTCGCTGTCGGGTTGCCCGTCGGCGGTGCGTGCGTAGCGGTTGATGGCGGCGTCGAAGTGGCCGCTCGCGGTTTCCGAATGTCCGTCCTGCGCGGCCAGACGACCGAGCTGCTCGTGGCATTGGGCCACAAGGTACGAGGCCTGGCCGACGAACCGCCGCTCCAGGCCTTCGCGCCGCGTTAAGGGCTCCAACAGTTCTATCGCCTGCTGATACGTCTCGGACGTGTGGCGGCTCATCAGCACGCGGGCCCGCAAGAGTGCGAGGCCATCCGACGGCGCCAGCCCGCCGCCCAAACGTTCGTCGGTGGCACGTCGATCGAGCGTTTGCGCCGCCTCGTCCGCGCGGTCCAGCGCCAGCAGCACGAGCGTGCGGGCGCGGTAGGCGCCTTCCAGCACATGCGCGTCGACGTCCGAACGCGTCAGCAACTCGTCGGCTCGCTGCAAAGCGGTCTGGAGCTCTTCCGGCCGCCGCTGCTGGACGGCCATTTCGACCAGCGTCAGTGCCGCGTCGGATCGCCCCGGCGGTCACGTCTGGAGCGCTTCTTCAAGCAGCGGCCGCGCTTCCCACGAACGCCCCAGATGATACAGGCTGATCCCCAGCGCAAAGGCCCACTGCGGGCGGCGGTCGGCAGGGACGGCCTGCCGCTCGGCCTCGCGCAAGCGTTCGGCAACGCTCCGCCAGACGTCTTCGCCGGCGATCGAATCGGCGACCGCTTCGCGGAAGGCGACGATTCCCAGGATGAACTCGACGCCGCCGGGAAACTCTCGGTCGCGAAAGCCCTCCGCGTGCAGCCGTTCGGCCAGCACCTCCGCTTTGCGTCCGGCGGCCTCATTCTCGGTATCGTCCAACAACTCCAGCGCGCGGCGGTGGAGGCTCTCCGGCGACGGACCGCGGTCGCGCGTCAGCAGCCAGAACAGCCCTCCGGCCACAGCCGCCACCGCCGCCAGCGCGGTCGCGTGCCGCGAGAAGCCGCGGCGCGGCGGCTCGACAGGCGCAGGATCGACAGGCGCTGGGCGTGGCATGGCGTGTTCGATTCGCGGACCAACGGCGGCGCGATTCGGCTGCTTGGCGCAGACGCCAGGCGCAGCCGATAACGCGGCGAGGCCGATTCGCGGACGAGTTGAGTGGAGCGTGGAGAGAGGAAGAGGGCGGAGTGATACTGCCCGCCCCACATCACGTCAAGACGGCTTGGCCCGCGCGCACACCAACCCGAAGCGTCAGCGAGGGGTTTACGACCTGTTGCTGGCGAACTCCTCGCTGACGCTTCGGATTGATGTCTTTCTGCATTGATGAACTGATCTGACCTTGGGGGGCGCGCACGCTGGATCCCTATTTCACCAGCTTGCCGCTGCCGGTACACTTTGCCGCCTCAACCGCCCGAGAGCGGAAAGGATGCCGCCCATGCCCCGTCCCCGTCTGTCGTTCATCCATGCGGCCGAGCTCGCGCTGGACGTGCCGCCGCGCGATCTGCCGGACCTTTCCGAAGATGAGCGGCGAATTGCCGAAGACGCCTCGCACGCGGCGCTCCAGCGGTTGGTCGAAACCGCGCTGGAGCGGCAGGTGGACTTCGTGCTTTTCGCCGGCGGCACGTTCGACGAGCGCGACCGCAGTTTGACGGCGGCCCTGTGGCTGGATGATGCGGCGCGACGGCTGGACGAAGCGGGCATTCGCGTGTTCGTCTTACCCGGCCGATCCGATCCCCCCGCGGCCTGGCGGGCGCTGCACGATTTGCCCGAGAACGTCGTGTGCTTCTACGAACGAGACGGCGAAGCGGTGGCCGTGCTGCGCGACCGGCGGGTGATCGCCACGGTGGGCGCCCGTCGGTGTTCGAGTTCGCCGGCGCACCGGGAGAGCCGCCACGGCTCGGGACCCTATTCGGTGCTGCTGGGGCTGGCGGAAGAATGGCCGTCGGTGTTCGAGAATGACGGTGGCGGCCACTCGGCGGTTGCGCATCCACCGGCCGATTATGTCGCGCTCGGCGGGCGCCACCATCGGGCGACACTGGTTGGCACCGACGGCGTGATCCATCATCCCGGGCCAATGCTGCCGCTCAGCGCGCGGCAGGCCGGGGTGCACGGCTTTACGCTGGTCGAGGTGGACGAGCGGGGCACAGCCCGCCGCTCCATATCGGCGGCGCCGTTGCGGCGCGAGGTCGTCGTTCTGCTTGTGACCGATTCGGCCGAAGAGGCCATCGCGGTGTCGATGCGGGCGGCGTTCGAGCAACTGCGGCCGGAATCGGTCGAGCGGTTGTGGATCATCTCGTGGCAGCTTGCCGGAGAACCGTCGCTCGTGCGGAAGTTCGATGATGACGCCGTCCGCGAACGGCTGCGAAACTCGCTCGGCGGGAAACCGGCCGCCTTCGCTGACGTGGCGTGCGTGCACACGATTTCCATAACTCCTCACCGCGGCACTCGGGCCGAGACTCCAGCGGCCGATGACGGAGCAGATGTGTCGGACGTCTCGCCGGCAAATGCCGACCTGGAGCGGTTCCTCGCGACGGAGGAGATGGCACACGCTGCCGACGAGAGCCGCATCCGCGACTGGCTCCAGACATGGCGAGATCAGCCGGCGATCGACGCCGGCCGCCTGACACAGTTGGCGAAGCAGGTCGATCCCGTCGCCGCAGCCGCCGAGGCCCTTCGACTGGGCGCCCACTGGTTCGCCCAGGAGCAATGAGCCATGAAGATCACCGACATTCACATCGACCGCTTCGGCGTCTGGAACGACCTGCATCTGGAACTGCGCAGTTCGGGGCTCAGCACGTTCTACGGGCCGAATGAAGCAGGCAAGACGACGCTCCTGAAGTTCATCCGCGGCGTACTCTTCGGGTTCGCACCCGCACCTGAGCACAGCCGCAGCGAACCGGCTCAATCCACCGGACAGCTCGGTGCGCTGACGATCGAGCATGGCGGGCGGTTGTGCGAGATTCGCCGCGCGAGCGACGGCCGCGGGCGCGGACTGGTCACTGTCGCCGGCGACGGCGCGGCCGCGGGAGATGACCTGCTGGCCGACACCCTGCAGGGCGCGGACGAGGCCCTGTACGAAAAGGTGTTCGCCGTCGGACTCGCGGAATTGCAGGAGCTGGCGACGCTGGAAGGCGACGCCGTCGCGAAGCACATCTACGGCCTCTCGCTGGGGCCGCGCGGGCGGCGGCTGCTGGCGATCGGCGAAGACCTGGATCGCCGCCGCAAGCGAATTGTCGGCGATGACGGCCGCTCGGGCCGATTGGCCAGGCTGCTCGCGCGCGATGCCGAGCTTGCCGCGAAGCTCAATGAATTCGAAAGCCAGGGCGAAGACCACCGCCGGCTCGTGGACGAAACGGCACAGTGGGAGGAACTGATCGCGGAGCTCCGGTCGCGGCAGACCGGCTACCACTCGCAGCTTCGCGGACACGTCTACCTGGAGCGCGTGCATCCGCCCTGGCGGCAGGTTCGCCAGTACGAGGACGAGCTGGAGAGAATTCCCGTCGTGGAGACGTTCCCCGAGCGCGGCCTCGAACGGCTGAACAAGCTCGACGAGGAACTCGACTCGCTCTCCCGCTGCCGCGACACGCTGCGGGCCGAGGCTCAGAACTTCCGTCGGCAGATCGAGGCGCTGCGCGGCGACATGAAGCTGGCGACGGAGCGCTCCGCCGTCGAGGGCCTGGTGGCACAGCGTCAGTGGTTCGGCGAGACCCGCGCTCGATCCGTCGCCAACGAGCAGCGGCTGACGGAGGTGTCGGCGACGCTGGCCGGGCAACTCGAATGTCTCGGCGGCGAGTGGACGGCCGAGCGGCTGGACAAGATCGACGCCGGCCCGGCCGTGCAGGCGCGGATGGTCGACGTCGCCCGCCGCTATCGCGCCGCCCTTTCGCGGCGGAAGCGCCTCCGCCGCCGCTGCGAGAGGATCGGCGGAGTCTGCCGCAAGAGTGCTGCGGCCATCCGCGCAAAGCTCGAAGCCACCGGCGGCGGCACGATCGAAGAAGCGCGGGCGGTGCTCGGGCGGCGGCTGTCGGAGCTGGATGAGTTCCGCACGCTCAATGCCCGGGCCGACGCACTGAAGCAGGAGGCCTCCGACGCTCGCCGCGAGTTGTTCAAGAGCGACGAGCACACCGGCCTGCCGCGGTGGGTGTCCGGAGTGCTGGCCGCGTTTGTTGTCGTCGGTGCGGCGTTCGCCGTGACGGGACTGGTCGCCGGTGCCACGTCGAGCGTTCTGGCAGGTCTGGCGTACCTGTTCATCGGCGCGACGTGCGGAATCTCGGCGTGGGCGCTCAAAGGCCATTTTGCAGACCAAGGCCGCCTGCGGCACGAGTCGCTCGAAGACAGGCTGCGAACCGCCGAGACCGAGCTGCGCCACACCCACCACGCCATCGAAAGGCTCGCGCAGGGCGACGCCGAATTGGTCTCCGGCGATATCGCCGAGAAGCTGCAAGCGTGCGCCGAGCAGCTTGCGGAATTCGACCGCCTGGAACGTCGCTACCGCCGCATGCAGGCCCGCCGCCGCCGCTGGCACAACCTGCGGAAGCAACTGCCGGACGTGCAGCGCCAGCTCGTCGAGCAGCGCGGCCAGTGGTGCGGTTTACTGGCACAACTGGGCCTGCCGGAAACGCCGCGCGTCGACGAAGCCTTCGCCACGTGGTGCCGCGTTGCCGAAGCCGTCGAGACCCGCCGCGAGCAATCGGCCCTGTCCGACAAGGTGCGGGAGGACCGCCGAAGGCTCGCCGATTTCGCGCGGCGGATCGACGAGACGGCCCGGCGGCTGGAGCGGCCGCTCAAGGAGCCTGAGGATCGAACCGCTGTCCTCGACGGCTGGGCCGCAGAGTTGGAGCGGCTGGAAGCGGCGCGGGCGCAGGTGCGGTCCCTGCGGCGGGACGAGAAGGAGCGCCGCCGCGAAGCCCGGCAGTACGACCGCCAGATCGACCGGCTCGAAACGGAGCGGTCAGCCCTCCTTGTGCGCGGGGGGGCCTCGGGGCGTGAGGAATTCGAGCAGCGATCCCAGTGGCATTCCCGCCGCCGCGATTGCCTCGAGCTGCTGGAGCTGGTGCGCGACGAGCTGGAAACCGCCGCCCGCACCGAGCCGGATCTGGCAATCGTCGAAGAAGACCTGCTCGCCTTCGATGCGGAAGCCAACGCGGAATCCATGGCCGCCATCAACCTGGAGCTGGAAGACCTGGAGCGCGAGCTGCACGAGGCGCACGAAACCCTGGGGAGCCTGAAGCAGAGGCTGCGCGAGCTGGAGTCGGACCGCCGAGCAAGCCGGCTGCGCTTCGAGCGGGCGCAGGTGCAGTCGAAACTGTGCAGGCTCGCCGAACAATGGTGCGCGGCTTGCGCCGCCGGCGATGCGGTCGACCGCCTGCGGTCGGCCTACGAGCGGACGTGCCAGCCGGCGACGCTGGCGACCGCTTCACGCTATCTCGACGGCCTCACCGGCGGCCGCTACCGCAACGTGTGGTGTCCGCTGGGCGAGCGAGCCCTGCGCGTCGATGGCCCGGGCGGCCGCGCGCTGACAGTCGCCGAGCTTTCCAACGGCACCCGCGAGCAGCTCTTCCTCGCGGTGCGGCTGGCGGTGGTCGAGCGGCTGGCCGAGCAGGGCGTCGAATTGCCGATGGTCCTCGACGACGTGCTGGTCAACTTCGACCAGCGTCGAACGGAGGCGGCGGTCGAAACGCTGCTGGCTTTCGCCGAACAGGGGCGGCAGGTGCTGTTCTTCACCTGCCATCTGCACCTCGCCCACCTGTTCGAGAGCCGCGGCCACGCGGCTGTGTGGCTACCGTCGCACGGCGAGGCGCTGGAGGGGCGGCGCGCCGGATGAGCGTTTAGCCGCGTCCCAGCGGGACGCGCGTCCCGCTGGGACGCGGCTAAACGCTCACCCCCCGCCGACCTCAGTAATCCCGTACCGCCCCGTCCGGCAGCGTGGGCGTGGGCCATTTGAACCGCCGCTGCGGGTCGGCGTTGAGCTTCTCGAATGTCGATTCGTCGATCGTCACGCCCAGGCCCGGCTCCTGCGGGAGTGTCGCGTGGCCGTCTGCGCCCACGGTCCACGTCACGCGGGCGACGCCTTCCGGCATGATGTGCCCGTCGAGGTACATCTCGTGGATCAGGAGGAAGGGAATCGACGCCGCCACGTGCAGGCTGGCGGAGACGCCGAGCTGCGAGCAGGTGTTGTGCGGCGCGAGCGGCACGAAGTACGCCTCGGCCAGCGTGGCAATCTTCTTCATCTGGCTGATGCCGCCCGTGTGACCCACGTCCGGCTGCAGGATGTCGATGCACCGCTCCTGCAGGTAGGGGATCATGCCCCAGATGGTGCGGTCGCGCTCGCCCGTGGCCATCGGGATGCGGATCTGCTCCTTCAGGCGCTTGAAGACTTCGATGTTTCCCGGGACGGCGACCTCTTCGAGGAACAGGATGTCATAGGGCTCGATGGCGGCCGCAAGCTGAATGAGCATCGCCGGCGGCACGGCGCAGTGCGCGTCGAACATGACCGTGCCGTCGGGGCCGACTCGCTCCCGCGTGTGCTTCACCATCTGCACGAGCCGCTCGATATCGGGCGGATCGCCGGAGAACGGATGCGGCCCGCCGGTGCCGGCCTTGTGGGCCTTCGGCGTGGGATACACGCGGACCTTGTCGCGCGTCGGCCCGCCCAGCAGGCGGTACACGGGCACGCCCCACGCCTTGCCGGTGATGTCCCACAGCGCCATGTCGATGGCCGAGATCACGTGCACCATGAACGGTCCGCCGCGCATGTCGCGGTGCGAGCGGTACAGCTTCTGCCACAGGTGCTCGATGCGCGTCGGGTTCTCGCCGTCGAGCAACTCGAACAGCGAGTGGGCCAGCGCGACGGCGACGTTCGGCTCCAGCCCGGTGACTTCGCCCCAGCCGGCGATGTCGCGGTTCGTCTCGACCTTCACGTAGGCTTTGGTGCCCACGCGCGTCGCCTTGAGCGAGGCGATGCGGATATTCGTGCCGCGGTCTTCGACCTGCGACGCGGGGTTGTCCTGTGAGGCGGCCGCATCGGCGAGCAGCGCCCCGCCGGCGGCCATCGCCGCCGCGGAGCGGAACCAGTGACGACGATCCATGGCGGGTGACAGGCTGTGGTGGGTCATGTCTGCTCCTCGAGTTATGGAGTGGCCGCGTCATGGTAGCCGAAGGCAGGACGCGATCCCAACGAGCCGCCGGCGTCAGTCCGGGCATCGCTCGGAGTTCGGACGAGATACGAAGTACCAAGTACGAAGTGCGAAGTACGAGGTGCAGTGGGCGAAGCGCGAGGTTTCACGCAACTAGCGCACGCGCGACGCTGCGCACCTCATCTCCTCGTACCTCGTACCTCGTACCTCGTACCTCGTACCTCGTACCTGTTACGCCTCCCCGACCACTTTCAACTTCCATACCTGCCGCCGTTCGATTCGTTCCATCGCCCGCGCAACAGTGGCTCTCGGAAGGCCCGCCTGACACAATCCGAAACAGGCGTGACGTCTCCACGAGTATCGACCGCGACAGCGGGTTTCGGATCTTCCCCAGCAATGTCGCAATCCGAGACCCCCGCAGACCTCCGCCCCTGGTTCCTGACGCTCGGGGACTTGGACGGCCCGCTCGACTGGCGACAGTTCTTCGGAAACTCCAACCCGGTCGAAATCGACGTCGGCAGCGGCCGCGGAATGTTTCTGGTGAACTCCGCGCTGGCGCGGCCCGACACGAACTTTCTGGGCATCGAAATCGATTACCGCGAGGGACGCCGCGCCGCCCGGCGGCTCATGAAGCGGGAGCTTCCCAACGCCCGCGTGCTCGGCGGTGACGTGCACCAGGCCTTCGACCGCTTCGTGCCGCCGCACTCGGTGCAGGCGATGTACGTGTACTTTCCCGATCCGTGGTGGAAACGAAAGCACCGTCGGCGGCGGGTCTTCACCGACGACTTCGCCGACCGCTGCGCCCGCGCGCTACATCCCGGCGGTCTCCTGCACAGTTGGTCGGACGTGGGCGAGTACTTCGAGATCATCCGCTCGCTGATGGACCACCACGCCGACTTCGAGCCGCTGCCGCCGCCCCCCGAACGCGAGCCGGAGCACGACATGGACTACCAGACCAGCTATGAGCGCAAGGGCCGCCAGACCGGCGGCACCGTCCACCGCGGCCTGTGGCGGCGACGGTGAGCGCGCGGCAGCGAACGTCCATGTCCCTCGTGGTCGCGCCAATTGGGCGGCTGTCTTTCAGCCGCGGCAGCGGCGACAGACAGTAGCCCACGGCGACAGCCGTGGGGAGCGGGCCATGAGAGGTCGCTCAGCCCCGAGAGGGGCGGCAGAAGGACTATGCCAGACCTGCAAGCCATCGCGAGGCAACGGCCCGTGCCTCAATTGCTCCCGTATCCCAGCGCGGTATAGTGGACCGCACCCGAGAGGAGAACTCCATGCACTACCGATTCACCGCTCGTCCCGCTGTCAGACTCCTTGCGGCTGCACTCGCCTTACTCGTATCCCCCATCGCAATCGAAGCCCAGGATCAGCCGGTCGAGCCGCATCCCAAAGCGCATCCGCTGTACATCGCCGATGCCGACGGCGGCAACCCGCGGCTGTTGATTCGCGATGCCGAGTTTGAGTTCGACGGCATGGGTTCGCCGGAGTGGTCCGCCGACGGCAAGCGGATCGCCTTCGACGCCTGGCGGGCTTCGGCGGGTGAAGGTAGCAGCGTGGCCCACATCTTTGTCGCCGATGTGGACGGCACGAACGTCCGCGATCTCGGTCCCGGCGCCATGCCCACGTTCTCGCCCGGCGGGCACCGGCTGGTGTGCTCACGCTACGGCGGCGAAGAGCGCGGTGTATGGGTGCTGAATCTCAACGGGGACGAGCCGGTGCTGCTGGAGCCCACCGGTTGGAGCGGCCGCTGGTCGCCCGACGGACGCAAGATCGCCTGGACGGTGCATCGCCGCGTCGAAGGCCGCGGCACCGCGAATATCGAGATCTTCGAGATCATCGAGGGCATCCGATACACGGTCTTCGAGGGCGATGAGCAGTCGCGCTATGCGACCGTCTACTGGAACTTCTGCTGGTCACCCGATTCGACCGCCATCTGCTTCAAGGGCCGCCTGGCCGCCGGACAACAGGAAGTGGCGATCGTCGACGCCGCCGGCTCCAGCCGCGGCTTCCGCGTCCGCCTGCCGCAGGTCGAGGCCGCGGAAGATCTCTCGTGGCACCCGGACGGCAAACGAGTTCTTGTCTCGATGACGAACCCGGCCACCAAAACGCGGCAGCTCCTGACCTTCGACCCGGCCGGCGAAGGCGAGCCCGTCCCGCTGCCGAAGCTGGACCCCGACCGCCTGTACCTCAACGGCGCCTGGTCGCCCGACGGCAAACAGATCGTCTACAGCAGTCGCCCGAAGCCATCGGCCAATTGAGGGCTCACACTGCGGTGTCGACGACGTCAACGGCAGTCACGGATTGCGCACAGGGGCGGCTGATTCGTCTTGTCATCGACGTCCCGTCGGCGCGACAATTCCGGAGAAGCCGACTCAGCGATTTGATCGCATGCGACAGTTGGGAGAGCGGGATGATCGATACGACGACGCGACAGCCACTTTACGTCTCAACCGGTGGAGACGCGAACCCGTATATTATGGTTCCGGTGTCGCAACTCGACGACGTGCTGGGCGTCCTGTAGACGAATAGCATTCCACATTGGGTCGATGAGGAAGCGATTTCTCTCGACGGGAAGCCGGAGATCGCCTTCATCAATCTCGGATACGGGACGGATCCAGATCTGGTTCAGTCGCTGCTCGACAGCGTTCCCGATGCCCTCGCATTTCCGCGACGTTGATCCCAGCGACTTGCGCGTTCCGCCCTCCCGCCGCAGCGGTGCGGATC
>JAHWKJ010000541.1 GCA_019347905.1 Planctomycetota bacterium | reverse complement strand
GCGGGGAGCACGGTTTCGGCTATGATCCGCACTTTCTCGTCCCGGAGTATCACCGTACGTTCGGCGAGCTGGGGCCGATGGTGAAGCGGGCCATCAGTCATCGCGCGCGGGCCTTCGAGCAACTCCTGCGCGGCCTCGCGGTCGCCACGCATGGCAACCGCCCCGCCGGCTTCGCCCCAGCGGGGCCAAACTCGACAGCCCGGGGCAACGCCCCGGGTGCCGGCGCGCACACCACACGTCAGCCCTGAAAGGGCGAAAGCCGTGCCCGAAGAGTTACCGCGTGCCGAACCGCCCCCTTCTACGCTCCCGCCATCGAGCGGCCGCGGCCGCTCGTTCCTCCTGCCGCGCAGCCGCCGCCTCGTCACCGACACGCTCTACTTCTCGCAGAAGATCCCCGGCCAGCCGCTGACCCGCTACGGCAACATCGCCCGGCTCGCGAACCTGCGGAAGCAGGCGGCCGTGCGGATCGGCTGGCCGGTGCTGTTCCTGCGGGCTTACGGCCTGTTGTCGCGCGAGACGCCGCCCCTCCGGCAGACATACATGCCCTGGCCGCTGCCCTACATTTACGAGCACCCGGTCAGCAGCGCGCGGATGACGATCGCCCGCGACTACCGCGGCGAAGAGTGGGTGTTCTTCCTGCAAGTCCTCGAGCCGGAGAACCGCACGCTCATCGAGCTTCAGGATCTCATCCGTCACGCCCGCGAAGCCCCCATCGAATCCATCACCAAGTTCCGCCAGCAGCTCATCTTCAGCCGCTTCCCGCGGTTCCTGCGACGGATCGCCTGGTGGGTCACGCTGAACGTCTCGGCCCGCAAACGCATCGCCCGCTTCGGCACGTTCGGCGTCACAACGGTCTCAGCGGCCGGAGCCATCAGCATCAAGCCCCCCTCGGTCTACACCACGATGCTGACCTTCGGCCCAGTGAGCGAAACGGGCGACGTACGGCTGACGATCATCTACGACCACCGCGTGATGGACGGCATGGTCATCGCGAGGTGCCTCGCGCGGCTGGAGGAACTGCTGAACACAGTTGTCGCCGACGAGCTGCAGGCAATCGGCTGAGGCTGGCGCAGATTGCCCGCTCCGCGGAGTTCGCAGCTCCTGAAGGAACACGGAGAGCACCGCGAAGGCCAAGGCGGCAAAGTGCATCTGCCCCACACCCGGCCCGCCTGGCCCAAGCGTGCTCGACCCGATCCACGCACGCGCTCAGCGTTCGAAAAATGGACCCGTCCCCTTTGCTCGCCCCGACCTGCACCAGTACGATCGGGCGGATCAGCCGGTCCAGCGTGCCGGTCTCGCGGGCGTAGGCGGCGGCCGCCTCGGCAAGGGCCAGCCGCTTGTCGCGGGCCTTGGTCAGGATGTGCTTCCACGATTTCTCGCCGCTGGTCGCGACGTTGATCGGGAGCTTGATCATCTGCTCGTCGAGCAGTTCCTCGCCGCTGACCCGCACGAGCACGTTGGCGTCTCGCACCGGCGTCGCGGAGAGTTCGACCACGGCCGTCGCGTTGAACTCCTCGATCGTGCGGCGGGCGAGGTCGCTGGTCGCCTTGTGACCCTCGTCGAGCACGACGAGCGGCCTGCACAGCCGCACGAGATTCCCGATCAACGTGGCGACGAGATGCCGGCCGGTCGACGGGTCGTCCTCGATCATGTGAAGGTTGGGCACCCGCTCCTTCAGCGCGCATTGCGCCTCCCTGTCGTCCTCCGGCGGGAAGTGCTCGACGATGTTCCCCCCGCTGTCGCGAAAGAATTTCAACTGCTCCCGGGTCTCGCGGTTCGTCGCGGCCAGTTGCACGACCAGCACGTTGAGGTTGTTCGTCAGCCGCGACGGCGTCAGCCGGGCGATTTCGTGCTTCTCCCAGATCTCCAGCCGGCGGGAGACGGCGTGCTCGAGCATGATGCGGTACCAGTCGTGGCGGTCGCGCAGCCGCCGCAGCGTGTCGCGGTAGATCTGCGTGCTGGGGACAACCCACAGCACGAGCCCCGCCCCGTTCCGCTCGCGCAGCAGCGACCGGTACAACAGACCCAGCACCTGCGTCGCGAGCACCGTCTTCCCGCCGCCGGTCGGAACCTTAATGCAGAACGTCGGCAGGTCCTCGCCCAGGCCGTTGCGGCGTTCGGCGTACCGGCCGGCAAGCCGCAGCGCGTGCCACGCGTCGAGCGCGGCGTGCCGTTCGTTTCCCTTCGCCCGCTCCGCGGCGAGCGCGGCCAGGAAGCGTTCGACCTCGTCGACGACGCGTCGCTGGTACTTCTTCAGTTCCACGCGCCCACCTCCGCAGGACCGCAGTCCGTGGCGGCCCTTACTTCAGCTCGAACGGCACGAGCATGTGGCGGATCCGCCGGTTGTGCTCCTCGGCGAAATCCGTCAACTGGTCCCGGTGCATCCAGAACTTCTCGGTGTAGATGACCCAGTTGCGGTTTGGGTCCCGCTCGGCGATCCGCTTCAGCGTGACGAGGCTCAGCTCGCGGCTGCTGTTCGGGTCGGGCGTGTACATCAAGTAGTAGCTCTTCCCGTCCGAGGGCGTGATAGCAGTCGGCCAGCGCCAGTCCGCCAGCCGGCATCAGCGGGACGAACAGGCTGGCCGACTCGAGCGCCGCCTGCGCCGCGTCGGGACGGCCGGAAGCGTGGTGAATCAAGCCCAGCAACTCCCACATCCGGCCGTTGTTCGGATCCTGGTGAAGCGCTCTTTCAGCCAGCACGCGCGCACTTTCAAAGTCTCGGGACGAAAACAGCCGCCGGGCGGCCCCCAGAACATCCATGGCGGTCGGATCCTCGCAGAGTGAAATCGCTTCGGGCGTAAACGGTGAAAAGGGTGTGAGAGGCCGAAAGGGCCGGAGAAGACGGGCGAAAGGGTTTCCTTCTGACCGCTTTCACCCCTTTGACCTTTTCACCCCTTTCACCCCGGCTTCGCTTTGGCAAAATCAGCGGCCGGCCGCGGCGGCTGCCGGTTGCTTCAGCAGCTTGTGGTTGCCGATCGCGATCTCGTCCACGTGGCGCTCGGCCTCGTTGCCGGTGGAGACGGTCAGGATCCGCGACGGCAGGTCGAATCCCCCGACGGCCTTCCACTCGTTGCTGGTCGTGAAGGCGTCCTTCAGGTCGCCCGTCTTGGCGTCCCAGAAGCTGACCGTATAGATGTGCGGCAGGTACTTTCCCTGTTTGTTGCGGCTCACGTCGAGCACTGAGATCGTGAACCGCGATTCGCCCATCGTGCGATGGACTTCGGTGATGACGTCGCCCTTCACGCGATAGATGCTGTGCAGCCGGTCGTCGTTGAACCGGATCAGGCGGCCCAGTGGATGCGAGTGCGATTCATCGGCGAAGTCGACGTCGTACTCGCGCTCGCCGCCGGCCTGCCGGTGCTGCACCAGCGACTCCAGCCGCCGCCGCACGGCCTGCTCGTCCTTGAGGCCTTCGGCCAGCGTGAGCGTCAGCTCGCCGTCGGCGGAGACGCTCAGGCGGCCTTTGACGCGGGTATCGTCCTGCGAGACGACAACGTCGGCTTCGAAGCCGGGGAAGCCTTCGCCCCATTCCGCGCGGGCCTCGTGCGCCCGGCGCATCAACTCCTCGGCTGACTCCGACCCGGCCGCGACTTTTTCAGTTTCCGCAGCCGAATCCAGCGTCAGCGTGAGCGTGGCATAGTGCCGCACCTGCGGGAATTCTTTGTCACCATGCCGGCCGGCGCGGTCCTCGACGTGCTTCGCGCGGACGGCGTAAAGGCCCGGATGTTTGGCCGGCACGATCAGCCGCCCGGCCTCGTCGGTCGCGGCCTGCTGCGCATCGCCGCTCGGTGGGTGGAAGTGGATCTCGGCCCCACTCAAGGGCTCGCCCTTCCAGCGGGCCTCGAATACGAGTTGACCATTTTCGACCCGCGCCGCCACGTCCAGGTCGGGGCTGGCTTTCTTCTCGAAGTCGTGCCACGCCCCCGAATCGGCCGACGTGTAGGCCTTGGCGTTGTACTGCAGGAGGAACACGTCGTCGCCGCGCTTCAGCAGTCCGTAGGTGTGCGCGAGGCCGAAGGTGCCCTTGAGCGTTTTGGGCTTCACCGCGAGCGAATCCTCGTGCCGCTCGGGATTCGCTTCGCTCGTTTTGCCATCCGGCGTGCGGTGCCGGATCTTCAGGCCCTTCAGCCGGTCGAACAGGGCCGGATCATCAGGCTCTGCCGCTTCGGCAAAGTACACCTCGACGCGGCCGGTCTTCGCATCCGGGACGAGCCACAGAAAGTGTGCCGACGCGCGGCCGGTCAATGCCAGCAGCAGGGCGAGGGCGGGAAAGACGAGCTTGCGCATGGCGGTATGCTCCGAAAGTGGGGGAAGAGTCAGAGGTCAGAAGTCAGTCACTGTTGAGCCGCAATACCGTTCAATTAGCTGTAACTCGTGGACTCGCCGTGGTTTTGGGTG
>JAHWKJ010000054.1 GCA_019347905.1 Planctomycetota bacterium | reverse complement strand
CACGACCGTTAAGCTCCCGGGGCCGATGATAGTGCCCACAAGCGCGAAAGTAGGTCATCGCCGGAATCTTTCATGACGCAGGCCCCGAAGTTTCCAGCTTCGGGGCTTGCTTGCATTTCACCAGGTCCGGAAGGAGCGCCCGCCATGCCCGCTCGCATTCTGGATGGCAAGGCCGTCGCCGCCGAACTCCGCGAACGGCTCCGCGGCGACGTGGCCGACTTTCACCGCCGCACCGGCATCACGCCTCATCTGGCGGCCGTGCTGGTGGGCGAAGACCCGGCGAGCGCCGTCTACGTGCGCAACAAGCGACGGGCCTGCGAGCAGGCCGGCATCAAGAGCACGCTCCATCATCACGTCGCCGAGACGTCGCAGGCGGAGGTGTTGAACCTCATCAATCGCCTCAATACCGATGCCGATGTGCTTGGCATCCTCGTGCAGTTGCCGCTGCCGGAGCAGATCGACCAGCAGGCCGTGCTCGACGCCGTTTCGCCGTTGAAGGACGTCGACTGCTTCCATCCCGAGAATGTGGGCCTGTTGATGCAGGGCCGGCCGCGATTTGCTCCCTGTACACCGGCGGGTGTCCAGGAACTACTCCTGGCCGGCGGTATCGAAACTGAGGGCGCCCACGCCGTCGTGCTCGGCCGCAGCGAGATCGTCGGCAAACCCATGGCCGCCTTGCTGATGCAGCGCGGCCGCGCCGCCGATGCGACCGTCACCGTCTGCCACAGCCGAAGCCGGGATCTCGCGGACATCACGAGGACGGCGGATATTCTGATTGCCGCGATCGGCCGGGCACGCTTCGTGACGGCCGAAATGGTGAAACCAGGGGCGGCGGTCATTGATGTCGGCATCAACCGCGTCGATGAGCGGCTGGTGGGCGATGTGGACTTCGAAGCCGTCACCAAGGTCGCGGGGGCCATTACGCCGGTGCCGGGCGGCGTTGGACCGATGACGATCGCCATGCTGCTGGGGAATACCCTGAGGGCGGCGCGGCTGGCTTCCGAATGAGCCGGATAAAGCTCGCCCGGCTTCCCAGAATCGCCCCTTTTGCCCTTTGCAATCGCGGCCGGGATCCCGTATGTTGGGAACGCCCGAGTCCGGCCGGGAGGCGGTTCCGACAGCGTCAGACCGAGTGGGTCACGCCGGATTCTGCCGGCCATCGACCGATGCTCGCGCGAGAGCGGCTGGGCTTTCGCGAAGTCTCGTCGAGGCCGGGGTGTGTGGAGTGCGGTCGCGGTCCTGCAAGGGAAATGCGGCGGCGGTCGCGCTGCGGGTTCCCGTCATGGACGCGTTGCTCTACAAATACGACGTCAACGACGCGACATGGTTCTACCTGTCGGCGCTGTTGATCGTCGCCGTCTACTTCCGCTTCAACAGGCTGTGGTCGCTGCGCAACCTCGACCTGGCACTGTTGTTGTCGATCGCCCCGGGCTTTCTGTTTCTGAAGACCCGCCCCGCGGTGGGCAACGTGTGGCTGTTCTCGCTGTCGGGTCTGCTTCTGATCCGGCTGTTCTGCGATCCGCTGTTCACGCGGCGGCCCCGTATGGAGCAGAACCTCAACCGGCCGGGCTTAGTGTTCCTGGGCATCGCGGCCTTTGCATTCCTCATGACCGCGGTCGTCACAAGGCCGGTTCCGCAGTCGGCTGAAGAAACGGCGCGGCAGGGCGGGCGGATCCGCAAAGGTGGCGAGATGGTCGCGCCGTCGTCGCCCCCCGGCGAGAAGGTCTCGGCCGCGGCGGGGCCGGCGTCTTCGCTCCTGAGCGCGCCGGTGGACGGGCTGGTCGAAACATTTGCTGCGGGTAACGGTGGAGGTCGGAATTCGTCCCTTGAGCTCGCCACGATCACGGCTCGGGTGATGGCGATACTTGCGCATGCGGCGGTCATCGCCGGCCTGTTTGTGCTGGGTTACCGGCATTTCGGCGACGCGGGGCTGGGCATCGCCATGGGATCGCTGTACCTGCTGTTACCTTCGACCGCCTACAAGGCGGGCGAGGTGAATCACGTGCTGCCGGCGGCGCTGGTGGTGTGGGCACTGGTGGCGTGGCGGCGGCCGATGCTGGCGGGAACCTTCCTCGGACTCGCTTGCGGGACGATCATGTTCCCGCTGTTCCTGTTGCCTTTGTGGGCCATGTTTTACGGCCGCAAAGACGCCTTCCGCTTCGGGGCCGCGCTGGCGATGACGGCCACCGTGCTGATGGGCGGGGTGCTGCTGGTCTCGAACAGCCCGGATTCGTTCGTGCGGCAGACGTTTGGCTGGGTCAACTGGCAGGCGCTGGAGTTCGAGGCGGGTCGCGAGGCGGGGTTCTGGAGCACGCACAATGCAGCGTACCGCATCCCCGTGTTCGCGGCGTATTGCGTGATGCTCGTGATGCTGACGATCTGGCCGCGGCGAAAGTCGCTGGAGCACCTGATCGCCCACTCGGCCGCTCTGATCGCCGGTGCCTTGTTCTGGTATCCGCAGGAAGGGGGCGTGTACTTCCTGTGGTACCTGCCGATGCTGCTGGCGGTGGTCTTCCGGCCGCGGCTGAATCTGGTGCTGCCGGAACCGACGATGGAGTCGGCGGCGGTGCCGATCCGCGCCGTTCCGCCGCCACCGCGACGGGAGCTGGTGGGCACAGCGTCCGGCGGACGGTTCCTGCGCTGAAATTGCGATCCGTTCAGCCTCTCCGGAATTCGCGGCGCCAGCGGCGGATCTGTTTGGCGTCGATCGCCGCATCCCGCCCAATGTCCTCACGGAGGGCGTCCAGCCGTTCGGGAGGCGCGAGTTCCGCCATTCGACTGGCGGTCAGCGGCCGTCCCTCGCGCAGCACGGCTCCGTCGACGACTTCGCCCACGAAAACGGTGCGGTCGCCGATGTCGAGTTCCGCTTCGACGACGCAATCGAGCCAGCACAACGCTTCCTCGAGCAGCGGGGCGCCGGTGAGGTCGCTGGTTCGCCACGCGACGCCATCGAACTTGTCCACGTCGCGCCCGTGGGCCAGCGCGAAACGCCACACCCAGTCCAGCCGCGACTCGTCGAACAGGTGCACGGCGAACGCCCGTCCGGTACGCACGAGCCCGTGCGTGTGGTGCTGATTGGCCAGAGCCATGCGAATCCGCGGCAGCTCGAGGACGATCGACGCGGCGGTGACCGACGTCGCAATCAGGCCGCCGCGACGTCCTCCGGCCGCGGCCGTCACGACCCATAACTCGGGGTCGAGCATTTGGAAGACTTGCTGGACGGCGTCGACGTTCACGAGGTTGAGCGTTGAGAATGCAGGTTGGGAATCACATTCCTTCCGTCCGCTGCAAAAGGTCGTCGTCGTAGTCGGCTTCCAGCCGCCGCACGCGCTCGGCCATGTCTTCGTCCTCGTCGATCGCGCTGGAGACCTGCAGCTCCCACTCCGTGCTTGCCGTCCGCAGCGAGTCGAGGTCGAGCGGCAGCTTCAGGATCTTGGCCAGCCGCCGCGTAACGGCTTCGATGCTGGCCGGGTTCGTCCCCTGCAGGTAACCGGGGATCTCCGCGACCAGCGACGTCATCTCGAGGCCCGACGAGGGCGACTGCGTCATCAGGTAGCTGGTGAACGACCCCGGTCCTTCGTAGCCGCTGCGGCGGACGCCATACTGCTGCATCTCCGGCAGCAGTCGTTGTTCCGAACACGTGACGTACAGCCGCGGCTCGCGCGTGTGCGGGACGGCGCCGCCGAACGAACCGACGAACAGGATGCGTGCCACGCCCACTTCTTCGGCGAGGCGAAAGATGCACTGCGAAAAGGTTCGCCAGCGGAGGTTGGGTTCTTTGCCGAGAAACAGCACCAGGTTCGCCGCCCGATGGCAGAAGAAGTTGTTCTCCGGCATGTCCAGGTTCTTCACCAGCCCCTCTTCGATCTCGATGTGCGGGCGGAACAGGGCGGCGATCTCCATCGTGCCGGGGAAGTTGAGGATGTAGAACGGCTCGGAATCGATTTCGGCCAGCGGCGTGGCTTCGGTCAGCTCGACGAGGCGGCGGACGGTGCCGGTCGAGACATCGCCGCCGTCCATCCAGCCGGTGAACGCGAGGACGAGCGTCGCTTCCTGGAGCCGCGGCCGGTCGTGGAACCGGAGCAGCGAGGCGGCTTCATCGGGACCTGGTGCTGAGCGAGGCATGCGGGGCATTGTAAGGCTGCCTCGCGCGTCGGGGCAACGGGGCCGCTCCACGTCCAAGCCGTCCGCAGGGCTACCGGGGGCTACCGCTCGTCATGGCTGCACATGTCGATCACGACCGTGCAGGCGAGGATCAGCACGTCGTCCTCACCTTCGGCGATATCGACGCCGTAGGTGTCGGTCCACGAAAAGAACTTCTTGGAGACGGTCGCGATCGGCCGCCCGTCCCGCGTGAACTGGTATTCGTGGTCGATGAAGTCGCCGGTGGCGTCAAGTTCTCCGGCCGCCTCGTCTTCCACGTCGAACACGTCGCGGAAGAAGGTGAAGAGCTGCTTCTTGACGGTCGCGACCTGGCTGCCGCCGCGGTAGATGCGGTAGGTTTTCCCGAGCGAGAGGACCTTCTGCTCGATGCGGGCCAGTTCGTTGCCCTCGATGTCCTGGAAGGAGAGTTTATCGCCGATGGAGAACGCTTTGCCGTCGACGAAGTAGCGGTCCCGCCCCTGGTCGTCCTTGATCGTGAAGTCGTCACCAAAGGCGAACAGCTTCTGCTTCATGACGTAACGCATTGGAATCGCTCCTGCTCCTTGTTACAGATATCGGACATGGAAGCCGAACCGGCACCGTCGCAACAGGGGGGAATTCCCCAGTTGACCGGGGCGCGCGTTGAGGCCGTTTAGCCGCGGCCCAACGGGCCGCGCGTCCCGCTGGGACCCGGCTAAACGGCTTATTCCGAGTCGCGGCTAAACCGATTGAACCTGCGTTGTCGTATTTTCAGTTCCATCTCGAGCACGTTGATGCCGGCTCGGCGGCGCGGGCCGGGCGGTGGGTGACGCCCCATGGCTCGGTCAACACGCCCGCCTTTATGCCGGTGGGGACGCTGGCGGCCGTGAAGGGGCTGTTGCCCGATCAGCTTCGCGAGGTCGGCTGCGAAATGCTGCTGGCCAACACGTATCACCTGGGGCTGCGGCCGGGGTCGGAGACCGTCGCCGCACTGGGGGGGCTGCACCGCTTCATGCAGTGGGACGGGCCGATTCTGACCGACAGCGGCGGCTTTCAGGTCTTCAGCCTCGCGCGGCTGACGACGCTCGACGACGAGCGTGTCGTTTTCCGCTCGCACATCGACGGGAGTCTCTTCGAGCTTACGCCGGAGCGCGCCATCCGTATTCAGGAAGAGCTGGGGGCCGACTGCATCATGTGCCTGGATGAATGCCCGCCGCTGCCCTGCGAACCGGAGCGGCTGCGCACCGCCGTGGACCGCACGACGCACTGGGCCATCCGCTGCAAAGAGGCCCACGGACGCGACGACCAGGCGCTGTTCGGCATTGTGCAGGGCGGGACGGATCTGGAGCTGCGCGAGCGTTCGGCGTCGGCCCTGCTGCCGCTCGATTTTCCCGGCTATGCAGTGGGCGGTCTCAGCGTCGGCGAGGAACCTGCCGCGATGTACGCCACGCTCGACGTCGTCGCGCCCCTGCTGCCGGCCGAAAAGCCGCGGTACCTGATGGGCGTGGGCCGGCCGATCGACATCATTGAGGGGGTCTTGCGGGGCATCGACCTGTTCGACTGCGTCATGCCCACCCGCAACGGCCGCAATGCGACGGCGTTCTCGTCGCAGGGGCGCGTGCGGCTGCGGAACCTCGTTCACGAGCGCGATCCGCGGCCGCTCGACCTGGCGTGCGATTGCCCCTGTTGCCGCCGGTTCAGCCGGGCGTACCTGCGGCATCTGTTCATTGCCGGCGAGATGCTGGGGCCAATTCTCGTCTCGCTGCACAACGTGGCGCACTACCAGCGTCTGGTGCGGGATCTGCGGCAGGCGGTGCTGGCGGACCGTGCGGCCGAGTTCCGCGCGGCTTACCTTGCCGCCTCCGCGAGCGGCTTCTAAGATATCGCCGGACCCGCCGGCACTTACGACGAGACACCCGCAGGGACGGGCTTCGAAGTTTCCGTCCAGACTCGGCCGACCCAGCGGCAACGGCAGCGGGCACAGCGGCTCGGCTGACCAGGCGTGCCTTGCCAGTCCGTTCCGTGGCTCGCGAGATGAGGCGCGCGAGCCGTCCGTTGCCGGTGGGCGGTCTATGGTTGCGATTCCACGGGGTTTCGGCCCCGCAGTGCCGGAGGCGGTATGGACAGCGTTTTTGGCTCGCTATGGATCCTTGCCGAGGCGGAGAATGCGGCCAAGCAGCCGCCGGGTTTGAGCCTGTTCGAGATCCTGATCCCGTTTCTGGCGATCTTCCTGATTTTCCAGCTCCTGTTCGGCCGCGGCGCCCAGCAGAAGCGCGAAAGGCAGCGGGTCGAAAACCTGCTGACTTCGCTCAAGAAGAACGATCCGGTGGAAACAATCGGCGGCATTCTCGGCACGGTGGCCAACGTCTCGCCGGAGAAGCAGGAAGTCACAATCCGAGTGGACGACAACACCCGCATCCGCATGCGGGCCAGCGCCATCAGCCGCGTAGTGACCGATCCCGCGAAGGAGAAAGAGAAGGAACGGGAATCGGCCGCCGCCAAGTCGACGGCTTCGTAAGCCTCATGCCGTGATGCCGATTCCCGGACGTTCGTAATTCGGGCTTCGTCATTCTTTCGTCCTTCGGATTTCGTCATTCGTCATTGGAAAACCGCCCATGTTCGTGCGATTCGCAATCTTCGTTGTGATCGTCGTCCTGCCTTTCATCCTCGGCACGCTCATCGCGCGGCTGTTGAAGTTGAAGGACCTGTCCGGGCGGATCGGTGTGGTGCTGTTCGCGCTGTTCCTGGGTTTGGCGCCGTTTATCGCCCAGAACGTGATCGGCTACACGGAGCAGGCGGAGTACGAAGACATCCACGCCGCCTGGGAAGAGCGCGGCCGCGAGCGGGCCAGCAACTCGAAGATTACGGAAGCCGGAGTCGAACAACTGCAACAGGCCCGGCCCGACGTCAAGGTCTACCAGGGCATCGAATAGGAACACACGGAATGTCGAAGCATTTGTCCGTCGGCGGCCGCGCACGCCGCCTGTGGTTGAGCCTGCCGGCTCTGGCCCTCGCGGCGTCAATCGGCTGCGGCACGGCCGACCCAGTCGCGGCTTTGCGCGATCTGGGTGCCAACGTCCATCTCGACAAGGACGGCGAGCCGGTCACCGTCGACTTCCCCGACGATGCCGCCGATGAAGATCTGGAACATCTGAAGGGCCTCAGGGCTCTCGAAGAACTCGACCTCTCCGGTACCGAGATCTCCGGAGAAGGCCTCAAAGCCCTCGACGGTTTGGAACGGCTCGAACGGCTCGATCTGCGGGATACGCCCGTGGGCGACGAAGGGATGAAGCACCTCGCCGACCTGTCCGACGATCTCGCGGGCCTGGAAGTTCTCTACATCGGCGATACCAACGTCACCGATCAGGGGCTCAAGGAACTCGCCCGCATCGACAGCTTGAAGCAGGTCTTCCTGACCCGCGCCGCCGAGCCGACGCGGCCCGCCGAGCGAAGCTGGAAGGACGCCATCAACCTCGGCATCGATCTCGCCGGCGGGACGAACCTCGTCTTCCAGATCGCCGAGACGCCGGACAAGCCCATCACGGGCGACGTGATGGACCAGATGGTTGCCGCCGTCAGCCGCCGCATCAACCCTTCCGGAACGGAGGAAGTGACGGTACGGCAGGTGGGCGGAGACCGCATCGAGATCATCATCCCCGGGGCCGATCCCGAATACGTCGAGCGGATCAAGGACCGGGTCTCGAAGCTGGGTTCGCTGGAGTTCGCCATTCTGGCCAGCCGCCAGGACGCCGGACATGAAGAGATCATCCGCCAGGCGGAACGCACAGACGCCCGCGACGTGGAAATGGCGGGACGGGTCGTGGCGACTTGGCGGCCTGTCGGCATCGATCTCAACACGGGCAGCCCCAAGGACGTGGGCGAATACGTCGAGCGCGTCGGTCAGGCGGTCACCCGCATCGCCCGCGACAAGTATGGCCGGCCGCAACTGGCCCCGGACGGCAGCGAAATCAAAGAATTCCTGCTGGTCCTCAACCCCGATCCCGAGCGCCGCGTCACCGGCGAGCACCTCTCGAACGTGCGGCAGGGCACCGACTCGCGCACCGGCGGATTGGCGGTGGACTTCAGCTTCAACATCCGCGGGGCGTTCCTGTTTCAGGAATTGACCAGCCTCAACACCGATCTGCCGGGCAACCGTATGAACCGTCTGGCGATTCTGCTGGACGACCAGATCCACAGCGCCCCCAGCATTCAGAGCATGATCAGTGACAGCGGCCAGATCACCGGCGACTTTACGGCCGAGGAAGTGCAGGAGCTGATCAAGGTCTTGAACGCCGGGGCGCTCAAGCGCGAAATCGTCAAAGAGCCGGTCAGCGAATTCACGATCAGCCCCACGCTGGGCGAAGACGTGCAGAACAAGGGCCGCTTCGCGATCCTCGTCTCCGCCGCCGCGGTGGTCGTATTCATGGCGGCCTACTATCTCGTCGCCGGCTTCGTCGCCGACATGTGCCTCGTGCTGAACCTCGTGCTCATCATGGGGGCGATGGCCCTCATCGACGCCACATTCACGCTGCCGGGCCTGGCCGGCATCGTGCTGACGATCGGCATGGCCGTCGACGCCAACGTGCTGATCTTCGAGCGCATCCGCGAGGAACGCACCCGCGGCTCCAGCCTGCGGATGTCGATTCACAACGGCTTCAGCCGCGCGCTCAGCGCCATCATCGACTCGAACCTGACCACGCTGATCACGGCCGTGGTGTTGTACACGATCGGCACCGACCAGATCCGCGGGTTCGCGGTCACGCTGTTCATCGGCATCATCATGAGCCTGTTCACGTCCTTGTACTTCGGCCGGCTGGTGTTCGAGATCATCGAACGCAAACGGTGGATTCGCGACCTCAAAATGCTCCGCGTGGTGGGCGTGACGCACTGGCATTTCATCAACAAGTGGAAGATCGCGGCCGCCTGCTCCGTGGTGGTGATCTCCCTCGGCATGGGCACCTTCATCGTCCGCGGGCAGGACAACCTCGACATCGACTTCAGCGGCGGCACGATGTTGACCTTCGAGTTCAAAGAGCCGCACGAAACGGCCCAGGTTCGCGAGCGGCTGGAAACGGCCTTCGGCGAGAGCGTCACGCTCGAGAACCTGGTGATCCCGGGACAGGAGTTGTCGATCGGCGAGGGCACGCGGTTTCGCGTCCGCAGTCGCAAGACCGATGTGCCCGAGGTGAAGCGGACGGTGGCGCGGACCTTCGGCGATGAGCTGATCGACGTCAAGCTGACGGCTTACGAGAAGGTTGCCGCCGCGGAACCGCCTGCCGACGAGGCCGAAGGCGACGAACCCGCAGCCGACGAGGCCGAAGCCCGCAACGTCTACCGGTTGACCTTCAGCGCGCCCATGCGGGAAGCGACCGTGTCGGGCAACCTGGCCAGCGAGCTGGAGAAACTCACCGAACCGGCGACCGGCGAGCCGACAGAAGACGGCCGTTCCCGGCCGAAGTACGAGAAAGCGGAGACGCTGTTCGAAGTCCGGGGCGTGCTGGAAACGCAGGACGAACAAGGGGGCTCCTTCCGCGAGTTGGAGGTCATCGGCGGGGCCGAGTTGGTGGAAGCGGACTTCGTCACCGCCATCGAGGGCATGCAGCGCACGCTGGACGAAGAGCCGCGGTTTGAAGGCGTCAACAGCTTTGCCGCCGCCGTCGCGGTCGAGATGCAGCAGTCGGCCGTGCTGGCGATGCTGATCAGCATGGCCGCCATCGTGGCGTACCTGTGGTTTCGCTTCCAGCGGATCAGCTACGGGCTGGCGACGATGGCCGCGGTCGTCCACGACGTGCTGTTCGTGCTGGGCAGCGTGGCGGTGGCCGGTTATCTGGCCGGGCAGCTTGGCGTCACGGCGCTGGGCCTGGACGATTTCCGCATCGACCTGCCCATGGTCGCGGCGTTCCTCACGCTGGTGGGCTACTCCCTGAACGACACGATCGTGGTCTTCGACCGCATCCGCGAGGTCCGCGGCAAAAGCCCCATCGTGACGCGGGAGATGATCGACATCAGCCTGAACCAGACGCTGGCCCGCACGATCCTCACGTCGCTGACCACGCTGATGGTGGTGTCGATCCTCTACATTTGGGGCGGCGAAGCCATCCACGGTTTCGCCTTCTGCCTGGTGGTGGGCATGGTCGTCGGCACCTACAGCACAATTTACGTCGCCGCCCCAGTGCTGCTGTGGCTGATGAACCGCACCGCCGCCGCCACCCCGCGCGGCACGGCGCAGCCTCAGGCCGCCGCCCGCACGTGACGCCGGCTGCGGAAAGGTATTCGTCGCGAGCATGACCATGCCATCCAGAACTGATTCGCCGGCGGGTCCGCATGGACGGATCGCGGCGGCTGACGCGGCTGCGCAGTTCCTCGCGGCGCTGTTTGATGCGCTGTGGGAGCGCTACCGGCAGCGGGTGGAGCATGTGGCCGCCTACGAGCGGGTGATCGCCGAGGCCGGGGCGACGTTCGTCAACGACCACATCGCCTTTCGCACCTTCGCCTGTCAGGAGCCCTCGGTCGGCGTGCACACGCTGGCGCGAATCTTCGACGCGCTCGGCTACCGGACCGCCGGTTCTTACAGCTTCGAAGACAAGCACCTGGCAGCCGTGCACCTTCAGCATCCCGGCGGCGAACTGCCGAAGCTGTTCATTTCCGAACTGAGGACGTGGGAGCTGTCGCCCGACGCGTGGCGAATCATCGAAAGAACCCTCGCCGACCACCGCTCGCCGCTTTCCACCGATACGCTGGCGAAACTAACGCAACTGGCCGGCGGCGACGCGCAGCGCGAACCCGACACCGAACTGCTGCGGACGATCGTGCGCGAGTTTCACGAACTTCCCTGGCGGCCGCCTTCCAAAGCCGACGTCGAAGCGCTGAACCAGGAAAGCCAGTACGCGGCGTGGGTGCTCGTGCACGGCTACAACGTCAACCACTTCACCTCGCTGATCAACTCGCACGGGGTACAGTCGCTCAAAGACATCGAGCGCACGGTCTCGGCCCTCCGCGAGGCCGGCGTGCCCATGAAAAGCGAGATCGAAGGCGAGCCAGGCTCGAAGCTGCGGCAGACCGCGACCAACGCAGCCGTCATCGACGTCGAGGTCCGCGGGAAGCGCGGCACCGAGTCGATGCCTTGGACCTATGCCTACTTCGAGCTGGCCGAGCGCGGCGAAGTGACCGACCCGGAGACGGGGGAGCGCCGGCGCTTCGAGGGTTTCCTGGGTCCGCAGGCCACGCAGCTCTTTGAAATGACGAGGGTGAAGAAATGACGGGGTGACGGGGCGACGGGGTGACGGGGTGAAAAGATGAAGGATAACGGAGGGCGGTCGCACCCCGCTGTTTGAGCCCTTGCGACAGAATCTTGAGGCATGGATGTCACCGCCCGCCAGTAGTCACCCCCTCACCCCCTCACCCCCTCACCCCCTCGCCCCGTCATTTGAAAGACGCCAACACCATCCCCGGCACGAGACCTGCCGCGAGGAGTGCAGCCGCCGCGATGAGCGCCGCGGCCATGCCCCACCGACCGCCGACGAGCTGTGGTGTTCCAGCCGGCGGATCGAAGACGATAGCGGCGGCGAGGCGAGCCAGCGCGCAGGCCGCCAGGAAGAGCGCTAGTGCCGCTGCGATCGCGAGCAGCACGAACAGGTTCGCGCTGCCGCCGAAGGCCGACGTGCCCGGGACGGCGAGTGCTGCACCGATCACGTACAGCAATCCCCAGAATGTCGCCAGTGGAGGCAGCGCGGCCAGTGCGGCCAGCAACACCAGCGCACAGGCCGCGGGCAGCGGACTGCTCCGCACGAGTCCGGCCAGTTCTTCGGCGTACTCGATGCGGCGGCCATTGAAACGCATTCCCTCAATGAGTGTTCGCCAGCCCGTGGCCGCTAACAACGACGCCGCCAGAAAAGCTGCGGCCGCCACCGTTCCGCCGGGCAAACCTCCGACGGCGCCTGACTGAAGGGGCGCGGGAGCGTGCTGCCACACGCCCGCGGTCAGTCCGCAAAGCACAAGGCCCGCGTGTGCGACTGCAATGGCTGCGAGCGTGGGCCCCATCCGGGTCTGCGCAACCGACAGCAAACCTCCAACCACCAGAGCGCCCAAGGCCGGAACGCCCAGCACCAGTTGCGCATGGGTTTCATAACCTGGGAGAGCCGCCGCCGGCACCCGCGCCAGCACGACGAACGCCGCGAGCTGCGTCAAAGGACCAAAGCCCTCACCCTCAAAGCAAGCCAGACCCAGCCGCGTGCCGGCCGCGGCCACGATCAACACCAGCGCCGTTTTCCCCAAGGCGGACCCGGCGCCGATGGCTTGTGCAGGGGCTTCCGGCGTGTAGGCGACGGCGAGCGCCGCGCGAATCCCGGGCAGCGCAATTGTCCCACCCAATGCCGCGAGCAGCGCCAGCCCCACGAGCAGGAGCAGCGTCGAGACGAACGACGGCGCGAGTCTGCCGGGTTCCTGCGCCGGCCGATGGAGCCGCTCGCGGTCGGCCCCTGCGAGCAGCACGGCCGGCAGCCACACCAGTTCTGCGGCCAGAAACAGCGAGACGACGTCCGTCGCGGCCGTCGTGAGCACAAGCCCGGCCAGCATCACCAGCAATCCTGCGGTGCGATCGCCGCGCGGGCGATCGTCGCCGCCCAGTCCAATCGCCGCGCAAATCGTCAGTGCCGAGATTACGAGACCGGTCCAGGCAACGAATCGCCCGAGCGGGTCGTGCGGATGCGCGGCGGCAGCAGCCCCTGGCAGAGCGAGCCATTCTCCCAGGACCGCACCGGCGGCGAGCAGCGAAAGCAAACCGAAGATCGGCCACGCCCGCTGGCGGGGCGCCAGCCACTCTCCCACGAAGACGACGACCGCTGCCGCCAGCAGCAGCACGGCAGCGCTCATGGGCTGGTCTCCATCGCCGCGGGGAGCACGCTGTCGATTGTCGCCGCCGTACGGTCGGTGATGCTCCGCGGCCAGACCCCCACGATAAACAGCAGGGCCGCCAGCGCCGCGACGAGAAACAGCCGCTCTCGCGGCAGATCGTCGGCCGCGTCGCTCGGCAGTCGTTCTTCCTGCGGACGCAAGGCGCGCGGCAGCCGCGGCCGGCCGCGCAGCATCCGGGCCGAAGCCGACAACAGCGCCCATGTGATGAGAAACCACGCTACGAGGGTCCATGCGGCGAGAGACGTGCCTCCCCCGCCGGGTCCGCCGCGAGTCACTCCGAACACGACCAGCAGACGCGCGATGAAGCCCGCCGTGGCGGGAATGCCGATCAGCACCAGGACCGCCACCGCAAGCCCCACACCCGCGCGCGGCAGCGCGTGCGTCAGCCCGCCGAAGGCGGAAAGGTCGCCCGTGCGGAACCGCCGGTCCAGCCAGCCCACGACTGGCACGGCGACAGCCAGCGACAGGCCAAGTTCCACGAGCTGAAGCACCGCGCCGGAAACCGCCGTCGCATCGCCGCTCAGCATCGCGCAAGCCGCCAGGCTGCTGCGCGACAGGCACAGGTACGCCAGCAGCTTCGGCAGTTCCGACTGTGCCAGCGACAGGAGCGCCATCAGCACACAGCCGAAGAGGGCCCACCCCAGAGACGCCTGGGCCACCGCGATCGAGGTCTGCGGGCCGAAGCTGTCGTCCGACGCCATCAGCGGGACAACGAACCGCCACAACCCATAGCCGCCCGTCGGCAGAAAGACGCCCGCCAGCAGGATCGCCACCGCAGGCGAGGCCGAAGCGAAGCCGCGTGCGAACCAGCCGTGGAATGGCAGGATGCCCGCCCGCAGAAAGAATCCCAGCACGAGCGTGGCGGTGACCCAGCCGGGGGCCGCCGGTTCGTCGAGCAGCATCGGCATGAGGAACGTCGTCCGCAGCTCGCCTTCCGACAACTCCGCCGTCTGGTGCGCCGCCGAGAGCGCCAGCCCGATGATGCCCACGAGCACGAGCAGCGTTCCCGCCGCCTGCACCGCGAACAGCGCCCGGGCCGCCTCGCGGCGCTCGTGTCCGCCCCAGCCGCCCACCAGCAGCCAACAGCACACGGTGGAAACGCTGAAGCACACCGCAAACAGCAGCCCGTCCAGGGCGGTAAACGTCCCGATGGAAGCCGTTTCGAAGACGAGCACGATAATGTACAGCGCCGCCGGGCGCTCGCGGTCGGAATCGGCCCCGCAGGCAATCGCCGCGACCGTCAGCACGACCGTCACCGCAACCAGCCACAGGCTGACGCCATCGACGCCGACGGAAATCGTGACCGCCGGCTCACGCGAGTCGCGAACGCTCGACACCGCAGATGCTTCCGCCCGCTCGGCCGCCGGCAGCCAGGCCAGTCGCGTCACCATTTGCAGCGTGCCGACATCTTCGGTGTCTCCCGCCTGCGGCCGGTAATGAGCGACCATCACCACGACCAGCCCCAGCGACACGAGGGCGTTGGTGAGTGCCGTGCGGCGGACCGCCTCGCGTCCCATGCCGGCGGAGAGTGCCGTCAGCACCGCTCCGACCAGCGGCAGGAGCAGCAGCAGGAACGCGAGGTTCTCGCGCAGTTCCAGCCAAAAGCGTTCGAGAGAGTTCACCACGCCAGCACCACAATCAACAACACGCCCGTCGCCAGCACCGCCGCCAGCGCGAGGAACTGCGCCCCCGCCGTGCCGACGGTCTCCAGTCCATCAGCCGCCGCCGCGATCGGCCGCATCAGCCGCTGGAGCGCCTTCGGCACAAGCGCCAGCGCACCGAAGAACAGCCCATTCACCAGCACCAGGTCGAGGAAGCGGCACAACTGGGCGGCCGCCCGGATCGGGAGCACCAGCCCCAGGAAGAACGCTTCCTCAACATAGAAGCGCCGCCGTGCCAACCGGACGAGCGAGCTTTCCGCAGCGGCACGTTTGACGGACAGCGACCTGCTGGAACTGACGAACGCCGCCGCGCCGCCCACGGCCGCCAATAACAGCACGATCCCGAGAATCAGTGCGTCGAACGCTGAGCTCTGGTTCCGCCCGGCGAGCTCGAGCCATCCGGCCGGCGCGAACCACCACGCGCCGGCGACAGCCGCTGCCAGTGCGATGGCGATCCATGAAGCGGTCGCCGTGCCATGTGCGGATGGGCCTTCAGGCTGGACGGACGCAGCCGTTTCGACGCGGGCACGGCCGAGCGCGCGGGCGATGGCGGCGGCGGTCAGACCGTGGGCCGCCGCCAGAAGTGCGAGCACGACCGACTGCCGCACGTCAAAATGGCTCCCGCCAGCCGATGGCCACAATGCAGCCAGAATTGCGTGCTGACCGCAGATCCCGGACGTGAGCAAGACGGCGGCAATCACAGTGCACGACAACGGAGTGCCGCGCCCGCCGCGCTTTACCAATGGGTCATCGCCGGCGGACGTCGCTTCCAGCAGCACGCCCTGCGTCAGCACGAGGACGGCTGTGAGCACGATGGCTCCGCCCGCCGCGGCGGCGGAACCCGTGCCGAGTCCGGCGAGAGCCATCGCAAACAGTGCGAGCGCCGTCAGTCCCAGCGCTCTCCGCGGCTCGCGTTCCACCACCGCCGAAATCGACGCCGCGAGCGCTCCCAGGCCGCCGAGCGTCAGCAGGAGATCCCGCGCCACCGGTGCGGCGGCAAAGACAGGCTCCAGCCGCGCGACGAGCCCTACGCCCAGCGACATGATCGCGCACTGCACGAGCACGGGCGAGGGCGTCGGCCAGGCAAAGCTCTCGAGCGCCCAACTCCACAACGGGAACAGTGCGCAGCGGACGGCGGCGGCGAAGAGCACGCACGTGCCGATCGTATTCAGGATCGCTGCGGCTGCTCCCGCTGACGGACCGCCGCTTTGCAGGCGTTCCACCCCTGCCGGCAACTCGGCGAGGTCGAGCGTTCCCAGATGCAGCCAGACGAGCGCCAGGCCGAGTGCCAGAAGCGCATCTCCCGCCCACTGGGCCAGGGGCAGCCGTCGCGGCCCCTCACCCGGCGTGTCAGCCAATGTGCTTTCGGCCGCCCAGCGAGTCGCCACCGCGGAAATCTGCCAGAAGAACAACAGAACGAGCAGGTTGGTCGAAAGCAGAAAACCGATGACTGAAGCGTGGGTGAGCGCGAGCGCGACGGAGAAGCGTCGCTCGTCGGACGAGCTCGCCGCCGCTCGGCCACTCAACAGGGCCGCGAATGTCACGGCGATCGAGATCGCGGCCGCAAACAACGCGGAGAGGGCATCCAGCCGCAGCTCGAGGGCCACGTTCACGCCCACACTCTCGCGATCGAGCCAGTGCACGAGCCGCACGGCGGCGTCGGCCGGCCAGCGGCCGAGCGCCATCAGCGCGACTGCGGCCGACGCGGCGGCCGCGGTCAAAGCGGCCGCGACGGCGACCGGCACGTGCGCGCGGAACGTCGGTGAGCGGCGTCCGCAAACAGCCAACACGACGGCCGCCGGCGGAAGTGCGGCCACAACGATCGTGAGCACAACAGCCGCATCCACAGTCAGTCTCCTGTCCCGCCGGCTGGTTCGTCCGGTGCGTCGCGATCTGCCGCGGGCGGAGTCCTCGTCAGGCTCCCCGTATCGCGCGTGCCTTCGCCGGGTTCGCCCATGCCTGCCGCGAGGCAAATTCCGACGACGCCGGCCGCGATGAGGAGCGGCCACAGCCAGTCCGCCGCCGCCCCGCTAGCCTGAAACTCCGCTGTCGCCGCCAGCAGCAGCGCCGCGCCGTGCCACGCAACGCCGGCGGCCACGAAGATCGCCAGCCGGTCGCGGCGGGCCACAAGGCCGGCCAGTCCGATACCAATCA
>JAHWKJ010000540.1 GCA_019347905.1 Planctomycetota bacterium | reverse complement strand
GTGGAAGCTTGATTTTGCACTACAGGCTGGATCGCAGATGATTCCCCTCCTGAAGGTGTCTGGCCGGGGCCGGGGCCGCCGCAGACGGGATTCCCCAATCCCACGCGCTACCTCGGCGGCCCCGGCCCCGGCCAGACACGGCGGAGGTTGACACGCGAGGCGAGATGGCTCGTAGTGCAAAATCATCCGCCGACCGGGGCAAGCCCGGTCGTGCGGTTGCAAGTGCGTCGCGCGCCGCGGCACCGGCCACACGTGTGCCGCAAATTGACCCGGCTGCAGCGAACTGATCCAATGGCTCTCTGACGTTTGTCGAACACATCCCGCACCCGCTCCTTCATGGCCCTCACGGCGCCCAGCTCGTCGTCCTCGTCCACGCTGCTGGCGCGGGTCCGGCAGAACGATCCCGAGGCGTGGTCGCGGCTGTGCCGCATCTATGCGCCTTCGATCTACGGCTGGTGCCGCCGCGCCGGACTGCAGGACAGCGACGCCCTCGACGTGGGGCAGGAAGTCTTCCGCACCGTCGCGCGCCGCATCGCAGCCTACCGCCGCACCGCCCCCGGCGACAGCTTCCGCGGCTGGCTGTGGGGCATCACCCGCAACAAGCTGAAGGAGCATTTCCGCGCGCGGCCCGAAGCCGAGGCGTCCGGCGGCAGCGCGGCCGCCCGGCGCCTGCACGAGCTTCCCGAGCCCCCGCTGGAAGATTCCGCCGACGTCCGAGTCTTGGGGCCGCAGGCGGCACTCGTGCGGCGGGTGCTGGCTGTCATCCGCGAGGACTTCGACCCACAGACCTTCCAGGCCTTCTGGCGGACGACCGTCGACGAGCAGCCCGCCCCGCAGGTCGCCGCCGAGTTGAATATCACCCCGGGCGCCGTCCGCCAGGCCAAACATCGCGTCCTGCGTCGCCTGCGGGAGGAACTCAGCGAACTGCTGTAGCCCCGGTAGGGGCGTCAGACCGTCGCCCACGGTGAAAGCCGTGGGGAAGGTGTGCGAATGCGACGTTCGGAGCCCCGGTAGGGGCGACAGAAGTGGCCGTCCTGCGCTCGCGTTCTTTCGCCCCTGCCGGGGCTCGGCATTTCAAACGGGAATGCCTCCCCACGGCTTCGCGCCGTGGGCTACGATCTTCCGCCCCGACTGGGGCTGAAAAACCTGGGCGTCGGACGCCGACAAACCCGCACCCCTCCGTGCCGCACTCTCTCAAAAAAAATCGCGTAACACTCCCGTCATCTTTCCATAGAGGCCGCTCGAACCGCGGGATGTTCCCCCGGGCGGGCCGCCGGCCGCTGGAATCGAGATCACCATGCACCCCGCTCGCGACCAATTGCAGGGATACCTCTTGGGCAGCCTCAGCGTTCAGGACGCGAGCTCGATCGCCGACCACCTCGAGCATTGCCCGGCCTGCGCGGAAACGGTCGTCAACCTGGAAGCCACGGCCGACGACCTCGTCCGCTCGCTCCGAAGCCTGCCCGCTGCCGACGTCTTCGAGCAGGAGCCTGCGTGCCAGGAGTTTCTGGCCCGCGTCGAAGCCATCGGCCGCGAACCTTCGCAATCGCGAGCCGTGGTCATGGACGCCCCGGCCCCGCCCGTCGATCTCGGCGACTTCGGCCAGTACCGCCTGTTGGCCAAGCTCGGCGAGGGCGGCATGGGCGCCGTCTACAAGGCCCTGCACACCCGCCTCAAACGCGTCGTCGCCCTCAAAGTCCTGCCCGGCGACAGGCTCCGCGACGAATACGCCATCGAACGCTTCCGCCGAGAAATGGAAGCCGTCGGCCAGTTGTCGCACCCGAACATCGCCGTCGCGCACGACGCCGGCGAGATCGACGGCACGCACTACCTGGTGATGGAACTGGTCGACGGGCTGGATCTCTCGAAGCTCGTGGCGCGGCTGGGGCCGCTGCCCATTCCCGCCGCCTGCGAGCTGGTCCGCCAGGCGGCCGTCGCCCTGGAGCACGCACGCAAGCACGGCCTCGTCCATCGCGACGTGAAGCCCTCGAACCTGATGCTCACGGTTCCGTCGGAAGCTCCGCCGCTGGTCAAGCTGCTCGACCTGGGCCTCGCGCGCATCGAAGGCGGGCCGTCCGAGGCGGCGAAGGAGCTGACCAGCACGGGCCAGATCATGGGCACGCTCGACTACATGGCCCCCGAGCAGGCCGCCGACACGCACGCCGTCGACATCCGGGCCGACATCTACTCGCTGGGCGCCACGCTGTACAAGCTGCTCACCGGCCGCGCGCCGTTCTCGGGCCCGCAGTACGCGGGGCCGATCCAGAAGCTGCAGGCGCTGGCCCTGCATCCCCCGGCGCCCATCCGCCAATTACGGCCCGAATTGACCGAGGAGTTGGTGGCCATCGTGCATCGCATGTTGGCGAGATCGCCGGACGACCGGTTCGCCACGCCCGCCGCCGCTGCCGCCGCGCTGGCCCCGTTCGCCGCGGCCGACGGTTTGGCGGAGCTGCTGGCCCGTGCCGGTCAGGCCGGCAATAACGCAGCTTCACCAGACGGCGCGATGTTTGCGTCGGCGGACACGGTCCCGACCGCTCGCAACAGCCTCTCGACGGTCGATGTCGAGCCGGTTTTGCCGACCACCGTTGGTTTCGAGGCATCCGCGATGGCAGGGCCGGATGCGCCGACGGCGGCGCAGCAGCCGGCCGCCTTCCGGGACCGCTTCCGGCGCGTGAAGCCGCTGCTCGCGGCGGCGCTCGCCAGCGTGCTGGTGCTCGCCGTCGTGGTGCTGACGCTGCGCACGCCACATGGCGAGGTGACGGTCGAACTAGGCCCGGGCGTCAAGGCCGACGAGGTAAAGATCGAAGTCCGCGGCGACGGCGCGCTGAAGATCGCCGACGCCGCAAGCGGCTGGACAATCGACGTGGACGAAGGCCGCTACGCAGTGCAGCTCGCCGGCGCGAGCGACCGGTTGCAGCTCGACCGCGAGACGGTCACGGTCACCCGTGGCAAGGAAGTCCGCGTGAAGGTCACACTCAAGCCGCCCGCCGCTTTGCACGCCAAAGCCGCCTCCGCAGTCGCAAAGCCCGCGGTGGCCGCAGACGCGAAACCCGCGGCCGCTCAGCCGCCGTGGCAGGCCACGGCCGAGCAGCAGGCCTTCATCGATCGCGTGGCCAAACTCCCTGCTGCTCAGCAGGTGCTGGCGGTGCGTCAGAAGCTGATGGAAGTGAATCCGGAGTTTGACGGGAACGTCGAAGAGATCATCCGCGACCAGGCGGTGGTCCTGTTTTCCTTGTCAGCCGACCACGTGACAGAGATCTGGCCAGTGTGCGCTTTCGGCAAACTGGAATCGCTGAGGTGCGCCGGAACAATAGGTCGGTCCGGGAAGTTGTCCGACCTCTCGCCGCTGGCCGGTATGCCGCTGAACGGGCTGAACTGCGGGTCGACACAGGTCGCCGACCTCTCGCCATTGAAAGGGATGCGCTTGAGCGCGCTGTCCTGTCAGTACACAGATGTCTCCGAAGTCACCCCCCTGGCTGGCATGCCGCTGACGTCCTTGAATATCGTCGTTACGCACGTCGCCGATCTGTCGCCATTGAAAGGCATGCCGCTGACGTACCTCAACTGCCAATCGACCCGCGTCGATGATCTCTCACCATTGGCAGGCATGCCGCTGACGCACTTAATGGCCTCATACACGCCCGTCGCCGATCTCTCGCCCTTGAAGGGAATGCCGCTCACGCACTTGGAGGTGGGAGGGACGCAAGTGGCTGACCTGTCGCCGTTGAACGGCCTGCCGCTGACCGAGTTGCACTTCCACCACACGCGGGTTTCCGATCTCTCACCTCTGCGAGGAATGCGGCTCAACACGGTGGGTTTGGGCCAGACGGCAGTTGCCGACTTCCTGCCACTGGAGGGGATGCCGCTGGAAACTGCCTTGCTGCATCCGCTGCTGTTCGACACCGACGCCGAACGCCTGCTGCGCGGACTCCCATTGAAGTCGCTCCATCTCCCGACTCGTGAGACTGCTCCAGTACCCGCCGAGGAGGAGTGGAAACGATTCGCAGCCCGCCGGCAGGCGGTCGAAGAGTTCGCCCGAGAGACCGCGCAGCTTTCCGCCCCGGAGCAGGCCACTGCTGTGGCCGCCAGGCTGAAGGAACTCCACGGCGATTACGCACCCACGCTGGAGCATGTGGTCGAGAGCGATACCGTCGTGGCCGCCACGCTGGTGGTACACCACCCCACCACGTACGACGTGGCCCCGCTGCGAGCCTTCTCAAAGCTGAAGAAGCTCACGCTCACCGGCGGGCCGATCTGGCTGGATATCTCGGCGGTGAACAGCCTGCCGCTGGAAGAGCTCTCGTGCAGCGAGGAGATCGCCTTCCGCAACGGCCCCGTGCTCCGCGGCATGGAGACGCTCCAAACCATCAACGGCCAACCCGCCGCCGAGTACCTCGACACGCTCCAG
>JAHWKJ010000539.1 GCA_019347905.1 Planctomycetota bacterium | reverse complement strand
ACGCAGATCGATTCTGTCGCCCCTGCCGGGGCTGAGGAAGATCTTCCTCAACCGTCTCCCATGGCTTGTGCCATGGGCTACGGTCTGACGCCCCTCCGGGGCTGAAAAGCGGCTGCCGGTCGAGAAGCCCTCACACCAGCCCGCGGCGCTTGCGCAGGAACCACTCCAGCGTCATCAGCCCCACGAACACCGCCAGAAAGCCCCAGTTGTCCCACAGCCGCGTCGTCTGCGGACGCGTCAGGTCCGCGCCCGCGAGGCCGCCGGCTTTGAGGTGCTCGAGGAACTCCGTCAGTTCCTCCGGCTGCAGGCGGCGGCCGCCCGATTGCTCGGCGATCGCCGCCAGTAAGGCATCGTCGGCCGCGGGATTGTCCAGCTCCAGGTCGCGGTCGTCGACCACGAACCGCGTCCACGCGTCCGGTCCCAGCGACATCCCGTCCTTTGTCGCCGAGACCCGCACCCAGTAGTCGCCCGGCTCCGCCGTGCGCGTGAAGCCCGCCACGTGTTCGTCGCCCTCCTGGCGCGCGGCCGGCTGCGAGGTTTCGTCGTTCGGCAACAGGACCTGCACCTCGAAGCGGGCGTCGGTCACGGGGTCGCCCTCGTCGTTGCGGGCGCCCATGGCGATGGTCACGTCCTGCTCGGGGGTGAACGTCCGCGGCTCGACCCGCGCCCACACGGCGGCGTCCGTGTCCTGCTCCTTCCGCACCAGGTACAGAATCATCTGCTGCCAGAACCGCTGATGGGCGTCGTCCTGCCCGGCAAGCTGCCACAGCCAGGTCGAGTTGGCGGCGAAGGCCATCACCCGCGCCCGCCCCGGCTCGTGCGTGAAGAGCAGCGGAATCCGCTCGACCCCCCCGGTTTCCGCCAGCACCTCCACGGCGTCATTCTTGGGCTTCAGGCGGTTGGCCCCTTCCATCGGCGCGAGCGACAGCCACCGCTCGCGATTCTCAGCCGGCGGCGCGAGCCGCATAATGAAGTGATCGAGGCCCTGTTGCGTCGGCACCATCTGCAGCTTCTGGAGGTAATGCAGGCTCTCGTCAATGGCGGGGCCGCGCTGCACCTCCAGCGGATTCATCACCACGGGGAACAGCGGCCCCAGGGGCGTGCGGGCGTAACCGCCGGGGCTGAAGCTGTGATAGCCGCCCAGCATCAAGAGGCCCACCCCTTCATCGATCCGCTCCGCCAGCGCCTTCAGGTTCGCCGAGCGGGCGACTTCCTCGGGCGGCGCACCCTGCGGGGCGAATGCCGACGCCGGCACATCGCCGATGATGTACGCGTCGTAACGCCCCGGCTCGAACAACTCCGAGACCACGCCCGACTGCGGCCGGAACAGGCCGCTCGGCACCGCGATGTAGTCGAGTTGAATCTTGTCCGTGGTATTCACCTCCCGCAAGAACTTCTGCTCGGGCCGCAGCGGATGGTCGAAGTAGGCGATGTTGATGCCGCCCTTCTGCACGGAAATGATCGTCGATTTCTGGTTGTTGTGCCGCTTCAGCTCGCCCTCGACCGGCACGACCTCGACGGCGATCTTGAACTCGCCGGGCACGCGCGGCACGTACGACAGCTCGACCGGCAGCACCTGCCCGTCGCGCTCGGGCCGCAGGCTGGCTGTGGGCTGCGCGCCGCGTTCTGCCGACGGGACTTTCATCTCGCCGGCCTCGCCCGGCTTCTTTCCCGTGCGGTCTACGACCAGGAGCCGCACTTCGAGATTGCGTCCGGCCGCTCCCGTGACGCGGAGCCGCGCCCCCACGGCGACCATCTTCTTCTCGAACACCAGCGAATCGAGCTCGAGATCTTCAACAGAAAGATCCATCGTCTGGCTCAGCCCGCTGCCGCCGTAGCCGACGGTGTAGACGGGAATCCGCTTCAACCCCAGGGCGCGGGCGGCGGCGCGGGCGTCGACGTCCAGTTCCCCCGTGGCACGCTGGGCGCCGTCGCTGAAGAACAGCACGGCGGCCACGCGCCGGCCGCGGGCCTCGCGCTCCAGCGTCTCGAGCACGTGGCCGATCGCCGTCTGCCCTCCTTCCGCCTCAGGCTCGAACGCATCGAGCGACGGGATCGGCTCCAGCTCGGCGGCAAAATCGTACCAGCGGATCTCGTGGTCTTCACCCAGCTCGGCGAACAGTTCCTGGTTATCGCGCAACGTGCGGAGCATTGCCTCGCGCCGCGGCCGGCCGCCGGGGGCATCGAGCGTCTGCGTGCTGCGGCTGCGATCGACCAGCACCACCAGCGCCGCCTCGCTGTCGTCTTCGCCGCGGAAATGAATCTCCGGCCGCAACAGGGCCAGCGCCAGCACAATCGCCGCGGTCAGCCGCAGCCCCAGCAGAGTCCGCCGCCAGCCGGGCGACAGGTGCCGCACCCGTTGCGGGTACGTCAGCAGCACAACCAGCACCAGCCCCGCCGCCACCGCTGCAACGAGCGGCCAGCTCCAGACGGGGCGGATGGCGATGCCGTCGAAGGACATGGGCGGGGTCAGAAGGCAGGAGGCGGTCGGCAGAAGGCGGTAGGCGGTAGCCCGCAGCGAGAGCAACGGCGATCGAGAAGGCTTGAACCCGAATGATGCCCTTGCTTGCGCAGCGGGCTACGCAATTGACGAACTTGCTTGCGCAGCGGCCTACGCAACTCATTATACGTCGGGCAGGCCGAACAGCCGACACGCGTTAGCCGTTGTCTGCTCGGCCAACCGCTCGGGCGCGACGCCGCGGACTTCGGCCAGGCACGTAAGCGTGTGCGCGACGTGGGCCGGCTCGTTGCGTTTGCCGCGGTGCGGCGCCGGGGCGAGGTACGGGGCGTCGGTCTCGACGAGCAGCCGGTCTTGGGGAACCTCGGCCGCCACGGCTCGCAAATCATCGTTGCGGCGGAACGTCACCATGCCGGCGAACGAGATGTACAGGCCCAAATCCAGGCATGCGCGCGCGGTGCCCCGATCGCCGCTGAAGGAGTGCATCACCCCCCGCAGCTCGTTCCCGGCGGCCAATTCCCGCAGTTGTGCCACGACGTCAGCCTCCGCTTCGCGGCAATGCACGACGAACGGCAGCTCCAGCCGCCGCGCCAACTCGACGTGCCGCGCGAAGAACTCCTGCTGCACGTCGAACGGCGCGTAGTCCCAGTAACGGTCGAGGCCGGTCTCGCCGATCGCCACCACCTTCGAGCCGGCGGCCAGCCGCTCGATCTCCTCGAAGTCGCCCGGCCCCGCCTCGGCCGCGTAATTCGGCTGGATGCCCACCGCGGCGTAGACGCGCTCGTAACGCGCGGCGAGCGCCACCGCCTCGCGGCTGCTGGCGACGGTGGTGCCGATGGTGATCATCGCCGCTACGCCCGCGTCCGCCGCCCGAGCGACCGTTTCGTCGCGATCGGAGGCGAACGCGTCTTCGTCGAGGTGGCAGTGCGTGTCGATGAGCTTCATCGGCCCTCCGTCGGGACTTCGGGCTGCATACGGTCCTTCCGAGCCGATGCAGCGTCACCGCCGTCGCCGCGACCATCGTTGGCCGACTCGGGGGCCACGTCCTCACCGGCCACTTCCCGCTCCAGCTCCTCCTGCTCCTCGAGCAGTTCCACATGCTCGTGGACGGCCTCGCGGTGGGCCTTGTCGCCGCCACGGCCGGAGCGGCGCTGGTCCAGTTCCTCGATCCGTCCGATCCGCCCGTAGAGGATCAGCGTGTCGCCGGCGCGAATCTCCATCTCGGCGGTCGGCGCCCCCAGGTAGGCGCCGCTCCGCTGTATGCCCAGCACCAGGATGCCCTCGTCCGGCAGCCTCAGCGAGCGCAGCGCCTTATCGACCAGCCAGTCCTGAGGCTCGATGAGCATTTCAGTGACGGCGAAGCCGTTCTGCAGTTGCAGCACGGCCACGTAATCGCGGACTTCCATCTGGGAGAACTTCCGCAAGAGCCGCGAAATGATGCGGTTGAGCCGCCGCTCGACCCAGCGGCTGGCGGACAGGAACCACAAGACCAACAGACCCGCCGCCAGCAACAGCAGGTTGAGCCACCACCTTTCGGACTGCCCGGTCTGCAACAGCGAAACCATCATCGCCGCGACTACTGTGGCGATGCCCAGGTTGCCGAGCATCATCAGCAGCATGGCGATGCGGCGGCGGACGGGATGGTTGACGATGGACTCGGCCTCGCTGGTGGTGTAGCCCACGCCGCTGAAGGCTGAGCGGGCCTGGAAGCGGGCCGACTCGCGCGACAGGCCCGTGAGCATCAGCGCCATCGTCGCCACCCTCGTTACCAGCAGCGAGAGGAACAGCGTCACCAGCAGCGATATTATCGCGATCACAGGGAGATTCGTCGCAACAGGGGCCGCGAAGAGGCGAAGCGGATTCGGGAGCGTTGTCCGGACCGTCAACGTGGACACGCGGTCGGGCCGGCGCCGAATTGTAAGAGTTACGAGGGCACTTCGGCAGATCGGA
>JAHWKJ010000538.1 GCA_019347905.1 Planctomycetota bacterium | reverse complement strand
CTCGCTCGCGCTTCGGGTTAGTATTCGCCGCGAGCGAGGGTTTTCCGACAAAGCCTAATCTTCCGCCTTGGGCGGCTTGCCGACCTTCTTGCCGAGATCGGCCATCACCTCTTCGAACTGCGTGCGGGCGTGGGTCCAGATATTTTTCTTGAGGGGCACGTTGCAGTGGCCCTTTTCCTTGCAGGTGTTCTGGCCGGGATAGCCGCCGCAGCCGCCCTGGCCCTTGCAGTCATTCTGCCCGTTGCAGGCATGCGCCGCGACGGACGTGCAGGCGCCTTGCCCGGCGCAGGCATTGTCGCCGCCCTTGCCCTTGCCCTTGCAGGTGTTGAGGCCGCGGCAGACGTGCGGCTCCTGCGATAGCAAGAGCGGGTCGACGGTGAGCTTTTTTTTGCCGTCGTCATCCTGGGCCAGGGCCGAGGTCCCCGCCCCGGCTACGAGGCCGGTGAAGGCGGCGGCGGTCAGCTTGTGGAAGTCACGGCGGCCGAGAGTGGTGTCGGACATTGTGTGGCTTTCTGAATCGGCAAGTGTTCCGGAACCGTAACAGCCCGACAACGTAGTGTACCGCGCTCGCCCCGGCATCGGGAGCTTGCTGAATGTGGGCTCCGCCACCGCCCCGATACTGCAACGCGGGGGTAGTGTGGATTTCAATCCACACGACCGACTCCTTTAAAACGCTCACCTGCCACCGAAGCAGCGGACGTGTGGATTGAAATCCACACTACCGTAGACGAGCACCCAGAGGTCGAAGACGCTTCAGCCGGCGCGGGTCTCGCCGCCGAGCAGCGTCAGCACTTCTCCGGTGATGTAGCTGGAGTCGGCGTCCGACGCGAAGAAGACGTAGCTGGGCGCGATCTCCTCGGGCTGCGCGGGCCGCTCCATGGGCTGCTTCTCGCCGAAATGCACCGACTCCTCCGGCGGACGCTCCGCGGGGTTCAGCGGCGTCCACACCGGTCCCGGCGCGACGCAGTTGACGCGGATGCCCTTCCCCACGAGGTTCTGGGCCAGCGACTTGGTGAAGGCGTGAATCGCCCCCTTGGTCGCCGAGTAATCGAGCAGCTTCGCGCTGCCTTCCAGTCCCGTGATTGAGCCGGTGTTGATGATCGCGGCACCCTTCTGCATGTGCCCGATCGCGGCCCTGGCCATGTAGAAGTACCCATAGATGTTCGTCCGGAAGGTGCGATCCCACTGCTCTTCGGAGAGGTCGTCGAGGCCAGCGCGGTGCTTCTGAAACGCGGCGTTGTTGACCAGGATGTCGAGCTTGCCGAACCGCTCGACCGTCTTCTCGACCGCCTCTCGGCAGAAGGACGACTCGCGGACGTCTCCCGGGATCAGCAGCGCCTCGCGGCCTTCTTCGCGCACGGCTGCGGCCGTCGTTTCGGCGTCAGACTGCTCTTCGGGCAGATAAACCAGTGCGACGTCGGCGCCTTCGCGGCCAAACAGGACGGCGACGCTGCGGCCGATGCCGGAGTCGCCGCCGGTGATCAGCGCCGTCTTGCCCTCCAGCTTGCCCGACCCGCGATAGAGGGGCGCCTTGTAGCGCGGTTCCGGATCGAGCCGGCTTTCGAGCCCTGGGGGCGTCAGATCCTGCTCGGGGAACGGCGGTTTCGGTTGACGCGGCGATTTCTTTTGACGCTGCGCGGTAGGCATGGGTGGATCCTTCACGAAGATGCGTGCGAATCCCGGCGCGGCCGAACGATCAACTCGTCCTGGGCGCGACGGTGGCGCGCGATTCTACGCAGCGGGCGCGAACGGCCGCATCGGGCCTGTCGAGCAGCGTGGGCTGGGCGATTTGTCTCCCCAGCGCCCCGGAAATGTCCTAGTCGTCGCCCGTGCGAATCGACGGCGGAACCGACCGCTCCGTCTCCGGTTGTGAGTCGTCGACGACCCGCGCATCGTCCGTCAGTCCCAGGCGATTCTCGATGAATCCCACGACCACGAGAATGATCAACGAGTAAAGCACGACGACCCCGGCGATTTTGTAATAGCCGGCCCCGCAGGCAAGCCCCACCGCACCCACCACCCAGATGGTGGCCGCCGTCGTCACACCGCGAACCGCGCCGCGAGCCTGGATGATCGATCCTGCACCGAGGAAGCCGATGCCGCCGATCACACCGCTGACGACGCGCAGCGGATCGACTCCCTGTGTGTCCGCACCGCCCACGCTGTGGAACAGGATCAGTGTTGTCAGCGTAAACGCGGCCGCTCCCAAAGCGACCATCATGTGCGTTCGCAAACCGGCCGGCTTGCGGTGAATCTCGCGCTCCCAGCCGAGAATCGCTCCACACAGCATGGCCACGGCCGGCCGCACCAGAATTTCCGACCAGGTGTCCGGTGGATCCATTTCGTCCTCTCGTGGGGTCGAACGAGCAAAGGTTTCTGCCGGCCGCTGGTCGAGGCTCCTTCCAAGTGCGCCGCGCGCCGTCAGCGATCGTGCTCGGGCGGTACGGGTTTCGCTCGCGGCGAGAGCCACATCGTAGGGTTCCCAGACGCCGCGCGGCATCGGGACATTCAGGAAATCCTGAAGTACCCGTGTCGGCGACGCTTGTTGACTCCCCTTCCAAAACCATGCTACAACAGTGAAATCCACCGCAATTCGTCCAGCCTGAGAGCGCGTCCGCTGTCGGGCGCCTGGGATGGAACGTGCCATGGCCCTCGTCACTCTGCAATTGCTCGAAGGGCTCGAACGCGGGCACGTGTACATCGAACTTCCCACGCCGATCACCATCGGCCGCGAAGACGACAACGCCGTCCGCCTCAACGATGAACGGGTCAGCCGCTTCCACGCCAAGATTCAGGAAGACGGCGGGCGGATTATCCTGACAGATCTCGACAGCACCAACGGTACCCGCGTCAACGGGCATCCCGTGCAGATGCGCGTGCTGCACGTGGGCGATCAGCTTGCGATCGGCCGCTGCATCCTGGTGTTCGGCAGCCGGCAGGACATCGTCGAACGCGCACGAGAACTGGCGGGCGAACGCAGCCACCGGTCGCGGTCGGGAGACCAGACGCTGCCCGACGCCGACAGCGACTCCGGCAGTCACGATTCCCTGGAGGAGTCGCCCAGCAGCAGCGACCTGCGCGCGGCGCAGGCCATTGCTGAACCGCCGGAAGATCTGTTTCCCACCGGCCCGCCCGAGCCGCCCGAAGGGCTGCGGCCGCTGCAGAAAGCGCAAGTCTCAGACTTCCTGGCGTACATCCACGAACAGTTGCGGCACATCATCCAGACCGCCTACGAGGAGCCCAGCAACAAGGGCCGCGGGATGGAAGTCATGCGGCTGGCCTGGGCGGAGTGGCAGCGGATCCTCAAGCTCGAAATGGATCTCGCCATCCACATGCGGCGGCTGGCCGACCCGGAAGTGTAGGCTTTGTCGAAACCCTCGCTCGCGACGAATCCTAACCCGAAGCGCGAGCGAGGCACGGGGGAACACGTTCTCCCTCGCTCGCGCTTCGGGTTGGTGTGCGTTTTCCGACAAAGCCGAGGATCGCGAGCTACGGCACCGAGGTGAAATCGAAGCGTTCGCGCGCCAGGCGACACGACCGGCGGAGGGTCTTGCCCTTCATGAAGTTCGCGGCGATCCAGCCGTTGGAGTCCATGGGGATCTCGATCGTCACCTCGACGTACTCGGATTCGGGCAGCAGGGGCGCAGGCTCGATCGTAATCGCCGCGTTCTTCACGTTCACGATGTTCAGAATCGACTGCACCGTCTGCCGCACGTCGTCATTGGTGGCGCCCGGCACAATGCCGCGGCGGGCGCCTTCGTAGGCGGCGTTTTCCGCCGTGCTGCGCATGACATTGGTGTGCGAGAATTCGATGCCGGCGAACAGCAGCAGAAACAACAACGGCAAGGCCAGCGCCATCTCGACGACGACGGCGCCGCGGCGCGCCGGGGCCTTGAGGTGCCGGCGTACTGCGCGAGCCGCCTGAGACTTGCGCAGCGGCCCTCCGGTGGGGATCTTCATCACAGCGCTACTCCGTCAGGACGATCGGCAGCGTCAGGGCGATCTGCCGGAAGACGCGGGACAGGTCGGCGTTGTCGTTCGCGTGAAAATATTGGCCGCCGGTCATCTGCGCGATCTGTTCCATCAGTGAGCCATTGGCTTCCTCGCCGAAGGTGATCGTGTGCACGACCTGGTCGCGTCCGTAGACGGTGGTCACGGCCCGCAGCGGATCGATCCCCGTGTTGTGGTGCCCGTCGGTCATCAGGATCAGCGTTTTGGCCGCCAGCGGACGGGCCTGGGCATCGGTCTCGAGCACGTTGCTGCCCGAGAGCAGCCCCTCGCCGATGGCCGTTTGCCCGTTGGGCCTCAGCCTGCGCAGGGCCGAATTGATCAGCCCCAGGTCCGAGGTCAGATCCTGCAACTTCCTCGCTTCTGAGGAGTAGCCCACCAGGGCGACAATCTCGTACTGCGGAGTGGT
>JAHWKJ010000537.1 GCA_019347905.1 Planctomycetota bacterium | reverse complement strand
GTCTGCAAAGCGAGGATGCCCAGAAGCTGCGGATCGGTCCGCGGGCCGAGCGCGTAACTGTGCACGGGGATGCGGCGAGCGGTGTAATTCTCCAGCAGCGTCTTGAGCGCGGGGGTCTGCACGAGGTCGGCCATGCTCATGCCGTCGCCCAGGTAGACCACGGCCGCCGACGATCCCTCTTCGACCGCATCAAGTGCCGTGGAAAGCGCCCCGCCCAGATCGGTCGCACCGGCGGGGAAGCGGCGGGCGAGTTCTCCCAGGGCGTCTTTCATTTCTGCGCTGTCCGCGGCAACGAACCCTGAGCTCAGTTGTTTCTGTTTCACATCGACGGCATAGAGGCACACCCGGGAGCCGGCCGGTAGGGCCCGCACGAGCTCGTCGACGACGGCCAGCGCCTGCGTGCGGTGTTCGCCGGCCTGGCTGGCCGACGTGTCGACGAGCAACACGACGTCGCGCGGCGACGCCTCAGCCTGGGGCAGATCGGCGGCACGCAGCGACAGGGCGAACGTCGTTTCGCCGGCCGGCGAAGTCCACGCATGCACGGTGGCCTCGGCAGCATTCGCTGGCGCGTCGGCCGCGACGAGTGCCGACGCGAGCGAAACGGTCGCCACGCCACTGAGGATCCCGAGACAGACTTTCCGCACGTCAGACATCTTTCCACTCCCGATGAAAACGGACCGGACGGCCGATCCTCCGGAAACACGTCTGGCCCGATTTGCCGGCTGGGCTTTCCAGCCGTCAATTCCCCTGCATCATACCCCGCCCGCCCGCTCCACGGGTAGCAAAATCCGGGAAAATCCCGTCGAGCCGGAAGCGTCAGCGCCCGGAGGCGGTGCGCCGCGCTCCCCGTTGGGGAGCGGCTAAACGTCGGCTATAGTCGGGTGCGGGAGGTTCAACGGCTTTCAACCTTTTATCGTCGCGGGGATCCCGATGATCGTTTCCGGCCGCCTTGTCAGCCCCGAGAAGGTCTGGTCCGCGCACGTGCGGATCGAGAACGGCACCATCGTGGACGTCGGCTGCGACCTCGGCCGGCCGGACGTCGAGTTTTCACAGGACTGCCTCATCTTCGCCGGCATGGGCGATATTCACATCCATGCCCGCGACGACCCCAGCGAGCGCGAGACGCACAAAGAGGATTTCGTCACGGCGGCGGCGGCGGCGCTCCACGGCGGCGTCGTGCACGTGGCCGATATGCCTAACAACCCCGCCGCTCCCATCGACGACGAGTCCTACGCCGCCAAACAGCGGCACCTCGCACGGCGGAACGTGCCCGTGCAAGTGACGCTGTACGCTGGTATTGGCCCCGGCACGCGGCCGCTCTCGCAGAATGTGCCGTATAAGGCCTACATGGGGCCGAGCGTCGGAGAACTGTATTTCACTTCGCTGGAGCAGCTCGATAAGACGCTGGCCCGCTACCGCGGACAGAGCGTCAGCTTTCACTGCGAAGACCCCGTTCTGCTCGAAGCGCACAAGGGCGCAGCCACGCACGAAGAACGCCGCCCGCCCGCGTGCGAGATTTCGGCGACCCGGTTCGCCTTGCAGATGATCGAGAAGCACGAGCTGACGGGCAAGTTATGCCATTACTCGGTGGGCGAGGGGCTGCCGCTGATCCGCGAAGCCCGCCGCCGCGGACTGCCGGTAACCTGCGAGGTGACGCCGCACCACCTGTTCTTCGACACCACCGTCATCGACGACGCCAACCGCGGGTTGATGCAGATGAACCCGCCGTTGCGCGCCGCCGCCGACCGGCAGGCGATGCTCGACGCCCTCCGCGACGGCACGCTGGACTACCTGGCGACCGACCACGCGCCGCACACGCTGGAAGAAAAGTCGCGAGGCGTCTCGGGCCAGCCGCACCTCGACACGTACAGCGCGTTCGTCACGTGGTTGATCGTCGAGCACGAATTCTCGCCGGAACGGATGGCCGAAGTCTGTGCACTGAACCCCGGCCGCTTCGTCAATCCCTACACCGCACCGAAGAAGTTCGGCCGCATCGCCCCCGGCTACGCCGGCTCGCTGACGGTGCTGAACCTGAACCGTCCCACGACGATCCGCCGCGAAGGCCTGCTGACGAAATGCGGCTGGTCGCCATTCGAGGGGGTGACGTTCCCGGGCTGCGTGGAGGCGGTGATTCTGGACGGGCGGCGGGTGTGATATGATGAGGTGCGCTCATGATTGAGCGATTCTTTGAACATTGGCTATTCACCGCCTTCGCCGGTTCTGCGTCGATCGGCTCGGCTGTCTTCGCGTTTCTCGCGTGGCGCCGAGTGCAACACCTTCAGGAGAGGATCCTGGCTCGCAGGCGTCTCCCGGCGGTGGTGAGGCAACTGGACGCCAACTGGAGGAATCTGGCAAAGGCAGTCGATACCAAGAATTTCGACCATATCAGGAGGGAACTGGCTCGCCTCGACGCGCATCTCGCGACCCTCGCGGACAAACTTCCAGGACGTCGACTGCGCAGCCTGCGATCGCAGATTCTCCAATTCGCAGCGCGCGTCAAGCAACTGCGGCAAGACCCGCACGCGGAGGTACCAGCAGTGGGGAGTCTGGCCGACGAACTGAAATTCATTATTGAGTCGGTGCATCATTTTCTCCGTGATCAGGAGTGGAGGATTTCCAGTGCCGAATGAGCGTGAGAAGTGGGATCGTGTGGTGAAGAAGTTGAACGAGGACACGAAGGCTGGCAAGGTCTCTTGGTCGATTGATTCCGCTCATTCGATCAAGCCACAAGATCTCGACGGTCTCGTCTTTGTCACCCGCGTGATGGACAGGCAGGTCGCTGTTTACCGGACGAAATACCGCGACTGGCTCGACGACGAGGAATTCGTGTGGGCGACCGAAGTCGAAATTGTCTTCGTGGATGACCTCGGACATATCCTGTGGATGTTTCCTAAGACGCCGGCGCGATGGGAGTTGATTGAGACGGTGCAGTCCGACTTTGCGGGCGCCGATGAATTTGCGAATGCCTTCCTGAATGCCGCCGATTGAGCTGAAAGCCAGACCATGGATCTCGCTCGCCAACTCCTTACTGGCCAGACCGCCCTCGTCACCGGCGCCGGTCGCGGCCTCGGACGCGCGTTTGCCGAACGGCTGGCGGCGCTGGGGTCTGCCGTCGGCGTGCACGGCATGCGGGAGCAGGGGCCGGCCGAGTATGGGGAAGGCACGACGCTCACCGAGACCGCCCGCCGCATTGGCGAGGAGCATTCCGTCCGCACCGTGAGCGTGCTGGGCGATCTCACTCGGGCCGACGATGTGGAACGCGTCGTCGCCACGGTCGAGAACGAACTGGGGCCGGTCGAGATCCTCGTGCATAACGCGGGGGGCGATATCGCGGCGGCCGGCGGGAAGCCGAACCCGAACGACGCGGTGTGGATCAAGGATGAAGACGTCGCGGCCGTGCTCGACCGCAACCTGCGGACGACGATTCTCGTCTGCCAGCGCGTCGCCCGTCGCATGATGGACCGGCGCCGCGGCCGCATTCTCACGATCAGCTCGATCGCCGCCTTCCGCGGGAACGAGAATGGTGCGATCTACTCGACGGCGAAGGCCGCCGTCGTCGAATACACCCGCTGCCTGGCGGTGCAGCTTCGGCCGTATAACATCAACGTGAACAGCCTGGCCCCCGGCGATACGCGCACCGGGCGCTTCCTCGGCACGCGAGCGGTCGATCCTGGCCGGCTGGTCGAAGAGGGCACGCTGGACCGCATTGGTCTGGTGGACGAGGTGGCCCGCGTCGTCGAGTTCTTCGCCGGGCCTTTGGGTGCGTTCGTCACCGGCCAGGCCCTCCGCGTCGACGGCGGCAGCCAATGCTGGCCGGCGTGAAGGGCCGCCGCATTTTTTTGCCGCAAGAAGGCGCAAAGAAAGCCTCCGACACAGAGATCGCTGCAGCTCGAGACTTTTGCGCCTTCTGTGACTCTTTGCGGCAATCCTCCCTCCTGCAAGTTGGTTGTGATGAGACGCTTGAAACTCTGGCTGGCGGTCGTTTTAGCGCCGGCTCTCGCGGCTGTCGGCGGCCCGGACTCGGCGTGTGCACAAGAGGGCGGCGGTTCCGTGCGGAACGCGGCGGCCCCCGAGAGTCCAATCGCCGCCGAAGAATCCTTGCGGCACTTCGAACCGCATCCGGCGCTGGCGATTGAGCTGGTGGCGGCTGAGCCGGAGGTCGTCGACCCGGTCGCCATCCGCTTCGACGAAGACGGGCGAATGTGGGTCGTCGAGATGCGGGATTATCCGCATGGCCCGCCGGAAGGACAGCCGCCGCTCTCGCGCATCCGCGTGCTGACCGACCGCGACGGCGACGGCCGCTTCGAGACTGCCGCCACCTTTGCCGAGAACCTGCTGTTTGCCACCGGAGTGCAGCCGTGGAAGGGCGGCGCGATCGTCACGCTGGCCGGCGAGGTGGCTTACATGAAAGACACGGACGGCGACG
>JAHWKJ010000536.1 GCA_019347905.1 Planctomycetota bacterium | reverse complement strand
GCCCAGTATAGCACGTTTGCCGCGGATCCAAAAAAACGCGTTTAGCCGCGGCCCAGCGGGCCGCGCGGGCCGTTGGCCCGCGGCTAAACGGGCGAGTCGCGGCTAAACGGGCTGGGCCTCCGGCGTTGCAAGCCCGTCGGTGGAGCTTTACCTTTGAGACACCCAGCGACAAACCTTTCAGCCACGGCGGTTGGCGTGCGCGATGATCCTTTCCGGCCACGAAATCCAGGCGCAGCTCGGGAAGAACCTCGTCATCGATCCCTTCGACGAGCGGCTCTTGAACCCCAACAGCTACAACCTGCGGCTGCACGACGAGCTGCTCGTCTACGAGGAGATCGTGCTCGACATGCAGCGGCCCAACCGCTACCGCCGCTACGAAATCCCCTCCGACGGCTACGTGTTACAGCCCAACAAGCTGTACCTCGGCCGCACGCTGGAACGGACCGAGACGCACAACTTCGTGCCGATGCTGGAGGGCCGCTCGTCGGTGGGCCGGCTCGGTCTGTTCGTGCACGTGACGGCGGGCTTCGGCGACGTGGGCTTCTGCGGGTACTGGACGCTGGAGATGTTCGCCGTGCAGCCGGTGCGGATCTACCCCGGCGTGCCGATCTGCCAGATCTTCTACCACACGATCCAGGGCGAGATCACCGAGTACGACAGCGACAAGTACCAGCACAACCGCGACATCCAGCCGAGCCTGTTGTTTAAGGAGCTCCAGCGAACGACGGACCCGCAGCGGCGGCTGGCCTTCGGACAGGAGCGGGCGGAGTGAGTGGAGGGACCAGGGTCGAGGGACGTGTGGCAAAGTGACGTACATCTCGCTCCGTGCTACGATACAATGCGACCACACTTCTGAGGGAATGCCATGGCGGCGACTGCAGCCAACGACGCGCGTCTGAATTTTCGCCTGCCCGCCGAGGCCAAGCAGGCCATCGAACAGGCGGCAGCGTTGACCGGCCAAAGCGTAAGCGACTTCGCCGTCTCGACTCTGCTGCGAACGGCTCAGACGCTCGTGCAGGAGTCCGATCGCACAGTGCTTACGAAGCGAGATCGCAAGGTCTTCGTTGCCCTGCTGGATGATGTCGACGCCAAACCAAACGCCGCCCTGTCGGCGGCTGCCCGGCGATACAAGAAGCGATCTCGTTAATGCCGGCGCAATGGCAGATCGAGCGTCTCGATCGTTCGCACGAACGGTCGCAGTTTGACTGTGGCGTGGCAGTCTTGAACGACTGGCTCAGAAAGCTTGTCAGCCAGTACGAGAAGCGCGACCTCGCCCGAACCTACGTCGCCGTCGAACCGGGCGACACACTCGTTCGTGGCTACTACGCGATCTCGAACCACCGCGTGAGCTACGACGCTCTGCCCGACGATCAAGCGAAAGGGCTGCCTCACATCGATGTCCCGGTTGTCCTGCTTGGCCGACTGGCCGTGGATCAGTCGATGCAAGGCCAGGGGCTGGGCGAGTACCTGTTGCTCGATGCATTGCGGCGGGCAAGTTACATCGCCGATCAGATCGGCGTTCGTGCGGTCGAGGTCGATGCCATTGACGATGCCGCACAGGCCTTCTACGTCAAGTACGGCTTCGTTCCCCTTCGCGATGATGAGCGACATCTATTCCTTCCGATGCGAGTCATTCGTCAGTTGAAGCTTTCGCCGTTGTAGCTCGCTGGATGTCTCGGATCTCCGGCCTCGACCCTTGGCTCTCGACCCTCAGAGAATCGGCGAGAACAGCCGGCACGTGTTTTCCGCCAACAGCCGCCAAGTTCGACGCTGTTCCCATTCGCCGAGGACCACTCGCTTCGCGTCCTTGATGTCTCGTTCGAAATCGTCTTCGAGAGCGGTCGCCACTCGGGTGTCGTAGATCGCTACGCCCACCTCGAAGTTCAGCATCAGGCTGCGGGCGTCGAAGTTGGGTGAGCCACCCAGCGACCACTCGCCGTCGATCATCAGCGTCTTCGAGTGCAGCATGCCACGCTGGTACTCCCAGATCTCGACGCCGGCCTCCAGCAGTTCCTGGTAGAAGGAGCGGCCGGCGAATCGCGTCCACCAGTATTCGCCGCGGCCCGGCACCAGGATGCGCACGCGCACGCCGCGGTGGGCGGCCGTCTCCAGCGCCGTCGTGAGCGCGTCGGTGGGGATGAAGTAGCTGGTCGTCAAGAGGATGCGGTGCTGGGCTTCGTTGATGGCGGCGAACATCAGCGAGTGAAACGTGAACACGTCGCCGCTGGGTTCCCCGGCCAGCACCTGCGCTTCGATGGTGCCCGATTCTGACGGGGGCGGGAAGATCTCCGGGTGCGTCAGTTCTTCGCCCGTGGCGTAGTACCAGTCTTCGACAAACACCTGCTGAAGCTGCAGGACGATCGGCCCTGCGAGTCGCAGGTGCGTGTCGCGCCAGTAACCGATACCGGGATCGCGGCCGATGTATTCGTCGCCGATGTTCATCCCGCCGGTGAAGCCCACCTGGCCGTCGCAGATCACGATCTTGCGGTGGCTGCGCAGGTTGAGCGACAAAAACCGCGTCCAGCGCGCGCTGGGCATAAACGACGCCACGTGGATGCCGGCATCGTACATCGGTCGCAGAAACCGCCGGCTCAGCCGCAGCGATCCCAGCCCGTCATACAGAAAGCGCACCTGCACGCCCTGCCGCGCGCGCTCGATCAAGAGATCGCGCAGCCGCGTGCCGGTCTTGTCGGGTTGCCAGATGTAATATTCCAGGTGCAACGTTTCGCGGGCGGCTTGCACGGCCTGTTCGATCAATCCCAGTGTGCGGTTGGTGTCGTTCAGCACCTCGACCTGGTTCCCCACCAGGCACGCGGTTTCGCCGACGCGGGTCGCCAGCCGCATCAGCCGATGCTGCTGCGGCGAGAGGGCCTCGCCGGGGATCACCTGGTACTCGGTGAGTGTGGGCAGAAAGCGTGCGATGGCGCGGCTGGCCCGCTGCTTCCGGGCCGCGCGGCGTTCGACCCGGTTGACGCCGAAAATCAGAAACAACAGGCCCCCCAGAATGGGCAGCCCCACGATGGCAAAGATCCACGCCACGCTGGCCGGCGACTGCCGCTTCTTCAACAGCAGCACCCAGCGGATGAGCAGAAGCTGCGCCAGGTACCCGGCGACGGCGAGCCAGAGGGCGTAGTTCATGGGAGGGGTGAGGAGAGATGAAGAGGGAGGATAGAGGATGGGTATCGACCAAATGGCTATCCTCCATCCTCTATCCTCCATCCTCCCTTCTCAGCTCTCGACCCTCCGGAACCGCCACGCGCCCAGCGCGAAAAACGCCGCCGCGAACACCAGCAGCATTCCGCAGCCGGCCAGCACCATCGTCAGATCGGGCGACTCCTTCTGCAGAAGCTGGTCGTAAGCTTTCAGCGCCCACGCGTGCGGCGTGGCGAGGCTCACCGTCTGCATCGCTTCGGGCAGCCAGTCGCGCGGCATGAAACAGCCGCTGATGCCGGCCAGCGTAATCACCACGAAGTTCGCATACGCCGAGACCTGCGAATCCGTCCGCACCAGCGTGGCGATGAGCAGCCCCAGAGCCGTCGCCGCCAGCGATGTGGCGAGCATCACCGGCACGAGCAGCGCCGGCCGCGAGCCCCACCACATGTCGAAGATCAACTTGCCGAAGACGAACAAGACCACCGTCTGCAGGACCGAGACGATGAAGAAGGGAATTGTCTTTCCCGCCAGCAGCGTACTTGGCCGCACCGGCGCCATCCGCAGCCGCCGCAAGGTTCCAATCTCGCGCTCCTGAATGAACGAGCGGGCCATGATGTTCACCAGAAAGAACACGAACATCACGGTGAAGCCGGGGATCAGCTCGCGATAGACGGCGTCGTCCTGCACCGATTCGGTCTCCGGCGCCCGGTTCAATTTTCGCAGCGGACCGTCGAGCTCCGCCTGCAGGTCGCGGCACTGCAACCGCAGCGCCGCGTTCTGCACGACGTTGCCGGAGCGATCCTCGCACAATACGTGCGGCAGGACGGCAAAGAACGTGTTCGAGAACACCAGGTGCTCGATGAGGTGGAACGTGCTGCCCTTGGTTTCGTCGCTCTCCGAAGTGATGCGATCCTCCGTGGGACCGGCGGCTTCGAGCGTCATGTCGAACGACGAGAGCCCGTCCTCGAGCCTCGACTTCATGTTGGCCGGGGTCAGCTCCTGCACGCGGCGGTAGAACTCCGGTCCGACGACGAGGCCGACGTTCGTCTCCGCGGTGGTGTAGGCCTTGCGCATGGCTGCGATCGTCTCGTACTCGGTGATCTGCAGGCCTTTGCGGGACTGCATCTCGTTGAGCACGCGGACGACGAGGTTGCGCGCCCGGCGGCGTTCTTCTTCATTAGTGCGGCCAGCGTCGCCGACGATGGCGTCGTAAGCCATGCGGTCCACGACGGCGACCTGCTCGACCTGATTGGCCCCTTTCCAGCCCAGGAGC
>JAHWKJ010000535.1 GCA_019347905.1 Planctomycetota bacterium | reverse complement strand
TCGGACGAAGAAGCCTTGAACGCGATCATCGCCATCCGCGTGGGCCGGGGCGACGTGCGGAACGTCAAGACCTTTGGCGAAGCGCAGCTTCCCGACATGGCCGAGGCGCTGGACGCGATGGATCAGCTTGTGATCGCGGGGGACGGCCTCGGCGGTGATCCGGCCGCGCTGTCCGCGGTGCGGCGCTGGATCCTGGGCGGCGGCCGCGCGTGGATCCTGCTGGACCGGGTCTCGCCGCACGTGGTCGAGCGGCTGCTGGGCGAATCCTTCGCCTGCGGAAACGTCGATCGCGTCGGCCTGACGGACATCGCGTTCGAGCCGGCCGATCGCGATGCGGCCGCCTTCGGGACGCCGCCGCGGCAGTTCGAGCAGCCCGTCGACCTGGTGCGCGTCATTCCACAAAACGTGCGCGTGCGCTATCGGATGAACGGCTGGCCTGCGGCGTTTGAGCAGCCGTTCGGCCGCGGGAGGCTGCTCTTCACCACCCTGGGTCCGCGGGCCTGGTACCGGCCGCGCACGCCCGCCGATCCTCACAACACAGATCCGCGGCGCACGTCCTCGCAAGTGGCGCTTGGGCCGCTGGAGTTTCTGGCAGCGGAGTTCTTGTCGCCCAAGGTGTCTCCGGCGGCCGACCCTTCGGTGTTCGCGCCCTATCTGGCCGAGCGGATCGGCTACGAGGTCGTCGACCGCCGGGTGGTCATCGCCGTCCTCGCGGGTTTCTGCGTGGTGCTGGGCGCAGCCGGCCTGTGGCTGCGGGGGCGGGGACGGAGCGAGCTCATGCGCTGGCTCGGCCCGGCGGCGGCGGTTGCTGCCGCGCTGGTGCTCGTGGCGGCGGGCTACGCCGGCCGCCAGGCCGCGCCGGACACGGCGGCTGTCGGCCAGTTCGTCCACGTGCTCCCCGGCTCCAGCGACTTTGTGCTCTCGGGCCTGGCGGCGTTGTATCACCGCGAGGGTTCGAGCGGGACCATCGGCAGCGATGGGGGCGGTGTCGCGTTCCCCGACCTCCAGGGGCTCGAAGGCGGCACGGGACGGATGCTCTGGACCGACTATGGCCGCTGGCGCTGGCAAAACCTCACGCTGCCGCCGGGCGTGCGGACGGCGACGATGTACGATGCGGGAAGTTTGCCGTCGCCGGTCGAGTTCCGCGCGACCTTCGGTCCCAGCGGCCTCGAGGGCCGGATCTCGGCCGAGGGCCTCGACGACCTCTCCGAGGCGATCGTCGTCACCCCGCATCACGGCGCGGTCGCGGTACACATCGACGAGAGCGGACGATTCACCGCGCGGCCCGCCGATCTATTGGCGCCGGGACAATACGTCGCCAGCACGCTGCTCTCCGACGAACAGCGCCGTCGGCAGACGGTCTACCAGCGTCTCTTGTCCGCCGCCGGGAACGGCCGGGCCGACGAGGACGACGAGTCCAGCGGGCGAACCCGGACGACCGCGCCTGTGGCCGGCGGAGTGGTGCGGGATCGGCCGCTGCTGCTGGCATTCGCGCGGCCGCTCGATGCCGGACTGGAGTTCCCCGACGCCACGCGGCGCGTCGGTGCGGCTCTGGTGCTCGTGCCGGCTGAGATCGACCGCACACCGGCCGGCACGAGTGTGGCCGTCCCGGCGCCGTTCGTGACGTACCGCGCCGGACCGCGCCCTGGCGAGATCAGCTATTCGCCGGCGTACGACAACGGCCGGCACCGCTGGAATGAATTCACCGGCCCCAAGGAGACGTGGCTGCGGTTTCAGGTCCCGCCGGAAGTCCTGCCGCTGAAGCTGGAGCGGGCCCGGATCATCATCAAAATCTCGGGGCCGTCGCGACGGCTCGAACTTGTGGGGTTGGCGGGCCGGCGCGCCCGATCGCTGGCCGTGCGCTCCGAGCCGCTGGGCACGCTATCCTTCGACATCGACCGGCCGGAAGTGCTCGCTCTCGATGAGGGCGGCGGGTTTTCGCTGGGCGTGTTCGTGGGCGACGAAACGATGCGCCCCGACGACGCGGATCTGAGGGAAGGCGTCGTGCGCAACTGGCAGATCGAGTCGCTGCGAGCCAGCATCCACGGCACGACACTTCCGCGGCCAACAACAGAAAGCGAACATTGAACATCGAACACTGAACATCGAACTTCGAACGCGGTCAAGCCGCCGTTCGGCCGGGTGTGGCGGATCGGTTCGATGTTGGACGTTCAGTGTTCGATGTTCAATGTTCGTTTTTGAGGTCACTCGGACGGCACTCGCACGTCTCATGGCGTCCGCTCTGCCGGCGGGGGCGGCTCGGTGCCGATGTCGTGCCACTTCATCCCGCCGCGGTCCATCGGCTCGATCCGTAACATGACGTGGCCGTCCTGAAAGATGCGGACCGTCCCGGTCGATTGCGAGACGGCGATGGCCACGCCGCGGGTGGCCTTGGAAATGGCCGCCGCCGCCCAGTGCCGCGAACCCAGGCCGCTGGACAGCGTCAGCCCGTCGGCAGGCGCGTCGAGGATGCGTCCGGCCGCGTGCACGACGCCCTCGGCCGAGATGACGAACGCCCCGTCGATCTGGGCCAACTCCTTGATGCTCTCGCGCACGCGGGGGTTGCGGATCAGCCGCTCCTTCTGCTGATAGCCGCGGAAGGGGTCGTGCACGCCCTCGTGCGACATCCGCAGCACCTTGCGGTGGTCGCCCACGACGAACAGCGTGCCCACGGCCTTGCCCTCGCGGCCCTCGCGGCCGATCTCGACTGCGAGGTCCACGACGATCCGCAAGGTTTCGAGCGGCACCTGCGTTTCCAGCCGCCTGAGGTCGCGGGCGGTCAGCTTCGCCAGGTGCTCGGCGAGATTGATGACGCTCAAGGAGTCGATGTTGTTCCGCTCGTAGCTGGCATAGAGCGCCACGACGCGGTTGCCGCTCTTGAGGAGATCGTCCGCGATGGCCTCGATCAGTGCCTGGCTGATCTGCACCTGCCGCGTCTGCGGCTCGTCGAGCAGCGGCACCAGGTCGACCTGGTCGTCGGTGACGGCCCGCTGCACGTCCGGCTTGTCGCTGGCGATCACCAGCCGGATGCCGCGCAGCTCTTTGCGGATCTCGGCAAAGTCATAGGGCAGTTCGGCCAGGACGAGGAGGGCTTCGGCCTCGATGTCTTGAGCAACGCGGCGGCCGGCCTGCAACAGGGCGCGGAGCTGGGGCGTAAGCTCTTCACGTTTCATAACCCGCCAGTCTAAGTCACCGAGATGGATTCTGCGACGGCCGCGTAAAAATCCGCTCGACGTTGCCGCGCAGCACCTGCCGGCCCAGCTCGACCGCCTGCGTTTCGCTCCACCGGCGGTCGAGCACGAAGTCCTGCGCCAGCACGCGGGCCAGAATGCGGCGGTACATCCCGAACTTCGGCAGCGCGAACTCCAGCTTATACATATCGCTGTAGTAGCCGATCTGCTTTGTTCGAGGCACCGCCTGCAGACGGCTGCGGCAATCGAGCTCGATGTAGGCCGGAATGTTCGAGTACCACCAGTGGCCGTTCGTCACGACGTTGGGGAAGATCCAGGCGTAGCTGACGAGTTCCTGATTGCTCGTCTGGGCGAGCATCGAAATCGGGAACGTCACCTGCGGGAATGCATTAAATAACTCCCGGTACTGGATCAGCGACGTCCGGTGGTCGAACAGGTCCTGCCCCTGAAACACGCCCGCCGGATACACGCGGCGGTTGACGCCGATCATCAAGTCGAACGGCAGCCGATGCTCGGCGCAGTGCTCGGCCAGCGTCCAGAAGACGAAGCGGCTGACGATCTGCGATTCCTCCGCCGTGGGTTCGCCGCCGGAGAGCAGCGTCTTCAGCGCGCCTTCTGCTTCCGCCGGCTTGACGCGGACCGGCGTGAAATCGGGCGGGAGCGAGATCGCACAGGCCCGGCAGCCTTTCGAGACGAAGTGCTCGAACAGCCGCCCGATGGCTTTCACCAGTTCGTCCGCACGTCCGACCTCGCGGCCTGTCGCCTTCGCCAGCCGCTGCCGCGTTTCCGGCTTTCCAAGCTGGAACACGAGGTCGTCGGTCCGCAGGCAGGGGACATAGCGTCCGGTGTCGAAGCCATCCAGCGGATCGTCGAACTCGTTGGTGAGAAACACCTGCTCCAGACCGCTGATCTGAAGCACGCGGTCTTCCCACTCGGGCTGCGCCATCTTCGCCGCGGCCCGGTCGTACAGCGTTTCCCAATTGTGGGGAGTGATGCGGTCGTCGTCGAAGTCGAAGAACGCCCGGCCCATTTCGAGCAGCCAACTGAGCTGGATGGTGTTGTCCAACTCGTCCAGCTTCTCGACGAGCCGCCCGACCTTCTCTTTGGGAGCGAGGCCGGGCTGCTCGATCCGCTCGCGCGGCAGGCCGGCGGAGTGGGCCAGCTCAGTGTAGTAGTGGTAACCGAGCAGATCGGCCAGCGTCGTCCGTGGCGGAACGCTCTCGCTGACCGGCTGCCCG
>JAHWKJ010000053.1 GCA_019347905.1 Planctomycetota bacterium | reverse complement strand
CGCTTGTTTGACTTGCTGCCCGACGACATCGAATGGGTGGTGGTGGCCGATCCGCGTCACGTGCATTATCTCGCCAACTTTCTGGTGCACCCGCTGAGTTTTTCCGGCGGCGAGCGGGGCCTGTTGATCCTGGAACGCGAGGGGTCGGCGACGCTGGTGGCGGACAACTTTGCCCGCCGCTCGGCCGCGGGCGAGCCGTTCGTCGACGACGAAGTCATCCACGACTGGTACGACCACCGGCATTCCGTCATCAACCGCGATCACGCGCTGCTGGCCGCCCTCAAGCGGGTGGCGGACCGTCTGTACGGCCGGCCGGGAACTCTCGAAGCCGAGTGGCTGCCTGTCGGCGCCTGGGAAGTGCTGGGGCTGGACCGCGAAACCCATTCGGTGCGGCGCGAGCCCGGCGAGGTGGCGCCGGGCCAATCCCCGGCCGATCCCGGTTCGCTGCTTCGGCAGCTTCGCCGGCGCAAAGAGCCCGACGAGATCGAGCTGCTCAGGGTTTGCATGCGGGCTGGAGAGGCCGGCCATGCACGGGCACGCGAAATCGTGCGGCCTGGTGTGGGAGAGCTGGAGATTTACTGCGAGGTGCAATCGGCGGCCATCACCGCCGCGGGACGGCCCGTGCTCGTCTACGGCGACTTCCGGGCCACAAGCGCCGGCCGCCCCAAAGCCGGCGGCCTGCCCACGGGCTGTATGCTTCAGGACGGCGACCTGTTTCTACTCGATTACTCGGTCGTCATCGACGGTTATCGCAGCGACTTCACCAACACAATAGCCGCCGGCACGCCAAGCGACGCGCAGCGCCGACTGCTCGAAACCTGTCGCGCCGCGATCGATGCCGGCGAACAACACCTTCGCACCGGCGTTGCGGCTCGCGCCGTGTACTCGGCCGTCAGCGGCGCGCTGGAGCAGGCGGGGTATGGACCGCTGGGCCACCATGCGGGACACGGAATCGGACTCGCACATCCCGAGCCGCCGATCCTGGTGCCGGACAGCGACGATGTCCTCCAAAGCGGCGACGTCGTGACGCTGGAGCCGGGTCTGTACGTGGAGGGCGTCGGCGGCCTGCGGATCGAGCGCAACTACCTGATCACCGACGCCGGCTGCGAACGACTCAGCCACCACGAGCTGACGCTCGATTGACGGACAAGCCCACGGGTTGCAACCCGTGGGCTTGGCAGCCCGTTGACGGCCCCGCGCGTTTCGCATACGTTGGGCCGGTGCCGGGGGCGATTCCGCCGGGAGGGTGCGCCATGTCCATGAGCTTCGGGGGCGATTCGACCGTCGAGCCTTCGACCATGCGCGGCCGCGAATGGCCGTGCCTGAGGCAGTTCGGCGTGTTCCTCGAAAATCGCGTGGGGCGGCTGCACGATCTGTTGCGGCACCTGGAGCGGCACGACCTGAAGGTGATGGCGCTGTCCGTGGTGGATTCCGCCGACTGCGCGATCGCGCGGCTGATGGTCGACAACTACGAGCGCGGCCACGAGTTGTTCGAGCTGTCGGGCTTCACGGTCTTCGAGACCAACGTGATCGGCGTGGAGCTGCCGGACCATCCGCAGCCGTTCGTGCAGGTGTGCATCGCGCTGTTGCAGGCCGAAGTCAACATTCATTACACGTACCCGCTGCTCTTCCGCCGCCACGGCCGCGGCGCGATCGCCTTGTACGTCGACGACATCGACCTCGGCATTCGGATCCTGCAGGAGAAGAACCTCAGCATCATTACGGAGAACGATCTGCTGGAGGACGACGAGTATCTTTGAAATGATGCGATGACTCTCGACTACCACAGCGTCCCTTTGCCCGCCGGCGTCATTGCGGCCGACGTGGATTTCGAGCCGGCGGCGACGATCGCCTTCACCGAAGGCCCCGCGGCGGCGGCCGACGGGATGGTTTACTTCACCGACATCGCGAACGACCGCATCCTGCGGTTCGACCCGCGCGAGCCCGGCCGCTTCACCGTCTGGCGGCAGCCCAGCGGGCGGGCCAACGGCATGGTCTTCGATCCACAAGGCCGGCTGATCGTCTGCGAAGGCAACGAGTGGAGCCGCGACGACGGCGGCCGGCTGATCTCGCGGATCGCCATGCACACGCGCGAGCGTACGGTGCTCACCGAGCGCTTCGACGGGGTGCGCTACAACGCGCCCAACGACGTCGCCGCCGCCAGCGACGGCCGCATCTACTTCACCGACCCTTGCTACGGCGACCGCTCGACGATGGAGATGGAGCACGAGTCGGTGTACCGCGTCGATCCCGATGGCAGTGTGTCGCGCGTCGTTTCGCAGCCCGACATTCAGCGGCCCAACGGCATCGCGCTCTCGCCTGATGAAAAGACGCTGTACCTGGTCGACAGTTGCCCGGTGATGGGCGGCAATCGCAGGATCTGGGCCTTCGACCGCGGCAAGAACGGCGGCCTGTCGAACCAGCGGCTCGTCTACGATTTCGCCCCCGGACGCGGCGGCGACGGCATGGCGGTCGACGTCGAGGGCACATTGTACATCGCCGCCGGCATCGCCCGCCCTCGGGGTCCGCACGAGACGACGGACGTCCCGCCCGGCATCTGGGTGCTGACGCCCGCCGGCGAAGTCCGCGGCCGGATTCCGATCTTGGAAGACGTGCTCACCAACGTGACTTTCGGCGGCGAGGACCTCCAAACGCTATATGTCACCGCCGGCAAGACGCTGTTCCGCGTGCGCGTCGGCGTGCCCGGTTTCGTCGTGCATCGCAGGGTCTCCCATGGCAGATGAAGCGTACTACCCGGGCCTCGAGGGCGTGATCGCCGGCGAAACGGCGCTGTCGACGATCGAAGACGGCCTGCGCTACCGCGGGTATTCGATCGAGGATCTCGCCCGCGAGGCGCAATTCCCCGAGGTTGCGTACCTCTTGCTCTATGGCGAGCTCCCCACATCTGAGGAGTTGGCCGACTTCCAGTCGATCCTCAGCGAATCGGCCGACCTGCCCGGGCCGGTCGTCGACCTGCTGGCCAACCTGCCGGTGCATGCCGGGGCGATGGACATATTGCGGACCGGCATCAGCGCGTGCGGCCATTTCGATCCGCAGGCCGACGAGCATGACCGGCAGGCGAACATCAACAAGGCCGTGCGGCTCTTAGGGCAGATTCCGATGCTCATCGCCGCGCGGTATCGCACCACGCGGGGACTGCCGCCGGTTACACCGACTGGCGAACTCAGCTTCGCCGCCAACCTCCTGCAGCTCATCACGGGCCGGCAGCCGGACGCGACCGCCGAGCGGGCGATGGACGTCTCGCTCACGCTGTACGCCGAGCACGAGTTCAACGCGTCCACCTTCACCGCCCGCGTCGTGACCTCGACCGGCTCCGACCTGTACTCGGCGGTGACCGCCGCGGTCGGTGCGCTCAAAGGACCGCTGCACGGCGGGGCCAACGAGCGGGTGATGGCGGTGCTGGAAGAAGTCGCCACGCCCGATAACGCCGAGGGTTGGGTGCGGCGCGCGCTCTCCTCCAAGCGCAGGATCATGGGCTTCGGCCATCGCGTCTACAAAACGGGCGATCCGCGGGCTGACATCCTCCGCAGTTACTGCCGCGAGCTGGCCGAGCGCCGCGGCGATACGGATCTGGAGGAAATCGCCGATACGATCGAGCGCGTGGTGCGCGACGAGAAGGGCTTGCCGCCGAACCTCGACTGGCCCAGCGCCCGGCTGTACCACTACCTCGGACTGGAGGTCGAGCTGTACACGCCGCTATTCGTCGCCAGCCGCGTCGTCGGCTGGGCGGCGCACGTCATCGAGCAGAGCGAATCGAACCGGCTGATCCGCCCGCGCTCGCGATACACCGGTCCCGCCCCGCGCAATATTGTGCCGCTACCCGAGCGGGAGTGACGGCAGCGAAGGGGTCAGACCCCTTTGCGGCTCACCCTGCTTCGCCGTTCTGCATCTCTCGCCCGCAAAGGGGTCTGACCCCGTACGTTACGCCCGCACCGGCGGCGGCTGCGTCTCGGGCGGATCGGTACGCGGCGGCTGCGTCGGATGCGGCTGCGGATCCGGCGGCTCCGGCCGATGGCCCGGCTTCGGCACCTCCGGCGGCGGCTTGGGCGCCGGCAGATCTCGCTTCGGCGGCGAAGGGTCCGGCGGCCCGACGACACGTAGAGGTTTCTCTTGAATCACTTGGATCTCCGTCATCGGATAATGGCACAAGGCGTAGCCACGGGTATAGTTCGCCGCCAGTGGGTGATCCCCCTTCAGCTTTCGCAAGCGTGGCAGCGGCAGGGGCGTGATCGGGCGGATTTCACAGACGATGTACCACGTTGCCGCCTTCATAAACTTGTCGAGCTCCCAAGTCTCGAACTGGGATTCCCAACTGGGAAAGCGGTCGTCCCTTTCACGTTTGATGGTGTCTCGCTGGAGCAATAGCTTCTCATTCAGCCACGCCTGCCGTTCCATGTCATTCGCAAAATCATCGCGAAAGTGCAGTCCAATCAGCTTCGCGACATAACGACACACGAAACTGTCAGCGGAATCTTGCTGATTCCGAAATAGAATCGGGAGGCTCCCGTAGCGGTCTAGCAGCTTCGCAGCGGTCGCCCATCGCTTGTTGCTGCGAAATGTTACTTCTTCGGATGGCGGGCAGTCACACGCCGCCTCCAGCCACTGTGAGAATTGAGTGGCGTAGACGCACGGATTCATTATGCACCTTGAGTCGTCCGTCGGTTGGATCCGTCTTTCACGTCCCCTCGCGTTCCGCCTTCGTCGCCGCCAGTTCGCGCACGACACCGTGGCTTTCCCGCAGGCGTTCTGAAATCGTTCGCGCGACGGCCCTGTAGAAGCGGATGCCGAACTGCGGGTCGTCCTCGATGTGCTGCCGCAGGGCCGATTTCGGCAACACCCGCAGCAGCGTGTCGCTGCCGGCGACGACGGTGGCCGAGGCGGGGGCCTCCTCCACCAGCGACATCTCGCCCAGAATGCCGCCCGGTCCGACGCGCGCCACGGGTTTGGCCCCCATTGCTGCGAGGCGGATTTCCAGTTCACCAAAGTTGACGAACAGGATCGATTCGACGTCCTGCCCTTCCTCGAGCAGCACCTGCCCGGGTTCCGCCTGCACGTCGGAGCAGGACAGGAACCACCACTCCAGGTCCTTCTCGTTCATGAACCGCAAAAACGACTTGCTGACGTCCATCGCTCACCTCGTTGTCGTTGCGTCCCCGGTCTGGCGGCGGATGCCGACCACGCACATGTCGTCGCTCTGGGGCTTGCCGGCGACGAACTTCTCCACGTCGGCCACCACGCCCTCGACGACCGCCTCGACGCCTGGCGCACCAGCCGCCGCAGCGGCCATCAGCCGCTTGTCTCCATAAATGTCATCGTCCGGCCCGACCGCCTCGGTCACGCCGTCGGTATAGAACAACAGCGTATCGCCCGGCTCCAGCGGCAGTTCCAACTGCTCGAACCGCGCATCGGGTTCGATCGCGAGGGGCGGTCCACTGGCCTTGCCCACAAGATCGACCTCGCCGGAAGCGCGCCGCCGCACGACCGGCAAATGCCCGGCATTGACGACGGTCGCGAGATGGGCCGCCGGGTCGATCACCGCGATGACGCAGGTGATGAACTGAAAACCCGTGGTCGAGGCCTTGATGTCGGCGTTCAGCGCCCCCATCGCCTCCGCCAGCGTCGGGCCGGCCGTCAGATGGTTGCGGGCTTTGGCGTGATGCTTGGCCATGTACATGGCGGCCGGCACGCCCTTGCCCGAAACGTCGGCCACCGTCACCGCCAGCCGCCCGCCATGCAGGGGGATGTAGTCGAAATAATCGCCGCCGACATTGCCGGCCGCGCGGTAGAACTGGGCGAACTCGTAGCCCTCCAGCTTTGGCGCTTCGCGGGGGAGAAAGTCCTGCTGAAGTTGCCGGGCCAGATCCAGCTCGCGTTCGACGACCCGCTGCTTGAGCATCGCTTCGTGGGCCTGCGAATACTGCAGCGCCAGCCCCGCCTGCGTCGCCACGCTGACCAGGAGGCCCAGGTCGTCGTCGGTGAAAACGTCGTCGAGACTTTCTGAAACGAGTTGAATCGCCCCCAGCGAGCGGCCTTCCGTATCGGGCAAGGGAGCGCAGATCGTCGAGCGGATGCGCAAGGTGCTCAGACTATTGCTGCCGGCAAAGCGGCCGTCCTGCGAGGCGTCGTCGCTGCGAATCGCCTGGCCCTGCCGCAGCACCTTATCGAGAATCGTGCGGCTCAAGGGAAACGCTTCTTCATCGCCCAGCCGCCGGTACCGCGAGGCGCGGATCGTGGGCTTACCGGTTTCCATGTCCCGCAGCACGATGAAGCCCTTGTCGGCCTGCCCGTACAGCTTGAACAGTTCCGACAGCATCGAGCCCAGCACATCGTCGACTTCGAGCACGCGGCCCAGGCTGCGGCCGATGGCGAGCACCGCCTTGAGCTTCGCCTCGGCGTTGACGGACAGCCGCTCGCCCAGAAACGCATCCGCCTCGAAGGTGCCGCTCACCCGCCAGCAGTCGTCCGAGCCTTCCACAAAGCGGGCGTCGGCCGAATCGGAGCTGAGTCCGCCCAGCACCTTGCCGCCGGCTTTCCGCTGCGGCTGCGGCGCCTCGAACACAAAGGCGAACTCACCCAGCGAGATTTCATCGCCGTCGGTGAGCGGTTCGTCGCCGTCGATTTGCCGGCCGTTCAGCCGCGTGCCGTTGTTGCTGCCCAGGTCCTGAACGAGAAAACCGCCGGCGTGAGTGAAAATGCGGACGTGATGGCGGCTGATCTGTCGGTGCGCCAGCCGCACATCGCATGAGGTGTGCCGCCCCAGCACGACGGAGTCGCGGGAGAGCGGGATCGTTTCCTGGGGATGCTCGCCCCGGACCAGCCGCAACCGGGCCACGCCTTCGTTCTCCGCACGCGCCGGTCAGCCGGCGCGCTTGACGGTAAAGTACTTCTCGAGATCGACCGCCCGCAGCGTTTCCAGCACGATCTCCGAGGGATTGATCAGTTCGACCTCGAGTCCCCGCCGCTTGAACTCGACCAGAAATCCGAGCAGTTGGCTGGGGATCATCTGCAGGTTGCCGGCTTTGAGCGACAGTGTTTTCGCATCGTGGCGGGCGACGAGAGTCTGCAGGTGTTTTTGAAGCTCGGCGATGACCGTCGGCCCCGGCAGCCGTTTCTCGGTGAATTCAAAGCTGATCCGGCTGCCGGACTGGGCGATTTCAAAGCCGGGGGAATTCTCGGGCATGGCTTCTTCATCCTCAAACCGGCCGCGAAGGCCGGCGGATAACTTGGCACAAAGCAGGTTAGGCGAAGCTCACGAGCGGACGACTTTGAAGTACTTGTCGAGGTGCACGACCTGCAGGCTCTCGACGACAAAATCGGACGGATCGACCAGCTCGATCTCGCAGCCGCGATTGCGGAACTGGATCAGGAAGCCAAGCATCTGGCTGGGAATGAACTGCAGATCGCGGGCGTTCATCGCCAGCACCTTGGCCTGGTGCTCCTGGATCAGGTCCTGCAGGGTCTTCTGCAATTCCGAAATGATCGTGGGGTTAGGGACCTTCTGTCCCGGAAAGCCGAAGACGATCCGCTCGCCGGTCTCGGTGATTTCGTAAGACTGTGACTGTTCAGCCAAGGAACGTCCTCCCCAAACCCCAACTCGCACCGTCGGCAACTCGTCCGGCCTTTAACATAATGCATCGCCCGCGCCGATGCGAGATCCCCGCAAAGCATCAGTGCGGGCTCTGTTCACTGGGCCACACCCACCACGCGAAGCTTTGGCAGCGAGCGCTTCAGCGCGTTCGCTCCGGCGGGCGTCACTTTCGTGCCGGCGACCTGCAGGTGTTCCAGACGCACCAGAGGCGTCAAATGCAACAGGCCCGCGTCAGTGACTCGGGTGTCGTCGGCGATCAGGTTGACGAGCGTGGGGATCCGGCCGAGATGGCGAAAACCCGCGTCGCCAACCGCGGTCCGGGAAATCGTCAACGTCGTCAGACGCTCGAGCGCCGCGAGGTGCTCGAGGCCAGCGTCGCTGATCTTCGTGCCGCTGATGTGCAGCCCGGACAGGTTCGGCAGCTTCGCCACGTGGGCCAGACCCACATCGCCGACGGCCGTGCGGTTCAGCTCCAGAGTCATCAGATTCGACAGCGCTGCAAGATGTTTCAGCCCTGCATCGGTCACCAGCGTGTCCGAGAGCGACAGCGTCGTCAGCCCCTCCAGTTCCGTCAGGTGGGCGAGCTCCTCGTCGGCGAGGTCGGTGCCGGAGAGATCGACGCCGGTGATGGGCCCCGCTTCGTCGCGGATCACGAACGCGATTTCGTCCAAGGCAGCCTGCACGTCGCCGCCCTGCTTCTCGACGGCCCGGTCGAGCGGCCGCGTGGGATGCCGCGGCTTCGGCGGTTGATCTGCCGTGGCTGCGCCGTTGTTGTCGGGTGGGTGCTGCCCCCCATCTTCGCCAGCGCAGCCGGCGAACAGCGCGGCGGAAAGCACGAGAATCATACGTGCGTGTGGCAAAGCGAGATGTAATTCCCGGATCATGCTAACATCCTTCCTGTCCGCCGCGGCGTTCCTCTCGTCGCGTTACGTCGATGCCGACAGCACTTCTTCAAGGGCCCGGCGGATGCGCGGCTCGCAACCGCGGCCGACCCACAGCCATTTGTCCTCGAAACCGTCATCAAAGGCCGACTCCGTCGGAATGTAGCCGGGCCAGCATTCGCCATAGCCGACGGACACGACGAACGACTCCGGCGCCAGCTCCTGTGCGGCGAGCTGATAACCCACAAAAGCCTCGGCCGGGAGAAGCACCAGCCGCGCCGGCCCGAGTTCCACACAGGGAAAGTCGATCGCCCGCCCCGCCGCCAGACGCTTGCGGCTGGCCAGCCCCATCGCGGCCAGTACCCGCTCCGCTTCCGGCTGCTGTGGATCTTCCAGTACGCGTGTCAATTCGGCTGCCGAAAAGCGGTCCTCACCGCGGAAGGGCAGCTCCAGTGAAGTCGAGCGGAACGCGATGCGCTCCAGGGGCTGCCACTTCAGACTCTTCCACGCGGACGCGAGGCCCTGGTAGAGTCGCTCGGCCAGCAGGGGGCGGTTTTGTTCGGAGCCGTCGTTGTATTTGCCGGCCGTCACGTCGCCGCTGCAGCCGCTGGCGTAGATCTGATGGACCCGCGGCGTCTCGCGCTGCATGCGGCGGCGGGCCAGGCCCACGAAATCCGCCGTGACGCCGCCGCGGCCGTAATAGCTCATGGGATGGGTGGCGTAGGCGCTGAGCGCCACCACCGGCTGATCGCCGTCGCACAACGCGAGGGTCTTTACGAACGGGTCGATCAGTCCTTCCGGCGCCTCGCGGTGGAAGGCATCGGCGCCGGACCGGCTGCCGCGGCCGAAGCTGACGCGGCCGTCTTCATGCACGACGCGGCGATTCGAAGCGATGTTCTCAACCCGAGCCTGTCCGGTGGCGACGTGCGTGACGCGTCGCGGCGTCTCAACCGCTGCCCGCACGGCTTCGGCCACTCTCTGCACGGCCTGTTCGTGAAAGGCGTAGTCGCACAACCCGCCGGGCATTCCGACCTTCGCCAGCAGGTTCTCCGCAGCCAGGTCGGCCACAGGCGCATCGTGCTGATGCAGCGACGCCACCAGCACGCGGGCCGGTGTTGTGCTGGCGGCGCGGGCAAGTTCGTTTCGCCAGCGCTCATAGGCCTCGTTGCGGATCTCGCACCAGTCGACGGCGACGAAGACGATTGGCTGCTCGTCGCCCAGCAATACGAAGCCCCGCGCCTCCAGTGGATCGAGGATCTCTTTCGCCCGCACGGGCAACAGGCCCATCAGCCGGTGCCCGAGGGGGCAGGTGACGTCGGCGGCGAAGGTCGCGATGCGGAGGTGCGGCATGGTTGGGTGACGGGGTGACGGGGTGACGGGGTGACGGGGGTGACCTGCGGTTGCTCACTTGGTTGGCTGGACGGGCCGTTCAAAATGTTCCGGGAAGTCCTTGCGGTAGCGGGTCATCAGGGCGTCCACGTTGCTGGGAACCAGGTACAGCTTGCCGCGGATCGTTTTCGTTTCGCCCGGGGCCAGGCCGCCGATGCGGAAGTCGGAGTGCAGGCAGACGATTACGCCCTGGAACAACTCCTGGTACGGCTCCCACGCCGTCGCCAGAATCAGTTTCTCGTCGGCGGAAAAGCAGCCGATCAGCCCGTTTGAGGGCACAATGTCGCTCAAAGGCCGCGGGTTGACGTCGTTGCGATCGACGTGCCGCGGGCACCATACCTGTCCGGGCACGTAGCGGGCTTTCGTTGCCCAGCTCGACAGGTCGTCCATGCGGGTCAGCCGGCCGTCCTCAAAGATGAACGACTTCGGCAGATACGTCTCGCTCGCCCGCTCGGCCTTCACGCCGGCGAACTTGTCGACCCGCACGCAGGGCTGGGCCCAGTGGGCCTGCGAGGCATGCTGTGTGGGATTGGTCGCCGTCAGCTTGAAATCGACCTCGTCGTCGCCGGCCGTGATGTCGTGCGTGATGACGACGCCGTCCGTCAGCGTGCAGCGCAGCTTCAGCTTCCGGCCGTCGTCGCTGGCCGAGATGAATTCTGTCCTGTGGCCGATCGTGGTCTCGCCCCAATCCCGATCCGTGGAACCCGGCCGGCAGTAGGCTTCGATGTACCAGATCTTGACCTCTCCGCCGGGGAGGTGCTTGCCGCGGACGGTGAGGTAGTTGTCCTTCCAGTCGATGGTGAGGCGTGGCATTGCGTCATCGCCCACCGCGGGAAGCGCGCTCAGGAGAGACATTGCCGCGCACGTCAGACAGACGAAAGCGTTGTTCGTTGCAGCCATGACGGTTCCTCTGTCGAGACACGGATCCCAACGGGAGTGAGAGTTGTAGACCGGCGCTTTCCGACGATAGCCGAGCACCCTCCGCATCACAACCGGATGACAACGGTTGCGAGCCGCAACCCTCGTCGGCAGAATCGGCCGCGTGTGACGTTGCCAAGGGGTCAGACCCCTTTGCGGACGAACGATGCCGAACAATGGAACGCGGTCCGCCCGCAAAGGGGTCAGACCCCGTCCCCAGGAGGTGCGAACTTGGCGCCGGAGTTTCAGGATCGCGTGGCGTTGGTGACGGGCGGGTCGCGGGGCATCGGCCGGGCGTGCGCCGAGAACATTGCTGCGGCCGGCGCAGCCGTCGCGGTGAATTACCACAGCGCCGAACAGGCGGCCCGCGAAACTGTGGCTTTGATTGAGAGCGAAGGAGGCCGGGCGATGGCCATCCACGCCGATGTCTCCCTCCCCGACGATGTCGAGCGGATGGTGGCGGAAGTCGAGCGGACGCTGGGGCCGATCGACCTGTTGGTGAACAACGCGGGCGTGTTCGATCATGTAACGCACCGCGAGACGACGCTGGAGCTGTGGAACCGTACGCTCGCCGTCAACCTCACCGGCGTGTACCTCGTGACATGGGAAGTGAAGGAGGGCATGCTCGCCCGCCGCTTCGGACGCATCGTCAACATCGCCTCCATCGCCGGATTGCGGCCGCGCCCCAACTGCATCGCCTACGCGGCCAGCAAGGCCGGCGTCATCTCGTTCACTAAGAGCGTGGCCGAAGCCTGGGCCCGCGACGGGCTACGCGTCAATGCGATCGCTCCCGGCCTCATCGACACCGAGATCCTCGACGGCGTGGACCAGCAGCGGCTCGACGAGCTGGTCGCGAGCACGCCCATCCCCCGCATGGGCCGGCCGCAGGAGATCGCGGAACTGGCCGTGTTTCTGCTCTCCGAGCGATCGAGCTTCATGACCGGCCAGACGCTGGTCGCCAGCGGCGGCCGCGTGATGTTGCCGTAGCAGGGTTGAGGGTTGAGGGTTGAGGGTTGAGGGTCGCGGCGAATGCGTGAGAGCCGCGGACCGTCAATCGACGAAGAGGAACTCGTTGGCGTTGAACAGTACGCGGCAGGTATTTGCCAGGCCGTGACGCCGGGCGTAGTCGGCAAGCGACAGGGCCTCGGCGGGCGTGGGACTGCGGCCGAACGCGAGTTGCATGGCGCGATCGAGTTGCGTCGGCAGATCTTCCTCCGCGACGGTCACCCGCGCCGCGAAGTGTTCGGCTTGGCGAACCATGAAGCGGTTGTTGAGCAGCGCGAGCGCTTGCAGCGGCGTGATCGTCGTGTTCCGCCGCGCCGCGTTGATCGACGGGTCGGGACAGTCGAGCGTCTCCATGAAGGGATCCGGCACCGAGCGGACGACGAAGCGGTACACCGTCCGCCGCAGCGTCGCCGGGTTGTCCACGTCATAGGCGCGATAGTCGTAGCGCGGCGAATGATCGTCTTCAAAGCCGAATAGGTCGTAACCCGGCCCATGCATCGTCTGCCGCAGCGTGCCTGCGATGGCCATTGCCGCGTCGCGGACGGCTTCGGCTTCCAGACGGCGGCGGTTCATCCGCCACACCAGACGGTTGTCGGGATCGATGCGCTGATTCGCCGGACTTGCGGCCGAGCTTTGCCGGTAGGCGCTGCTTGTGACGATCAGCCGGTGCAGGGTCTTGAGCGAGCCGCCGCGATCTCGCAGTTCGCACGCCAGCCAGTCGAGCAATTCCGGATGCGTGGGCTTAGACCCCATGCGGCCGAAGTCATTGGGCGTGTCCACCAGTCCGCGTCCAAAGTGGTAATGCCACAGCCGGTTGGCCATCGACCGCCAGAACCGCGGGTTTTCGCGGTCGACGATCCAGTCGGCCAGTGCCGCGCGGCGAGCAGCTTCGTCATCGGGATCGGCGAGGTCGAATCGCGCCGGCAGCCAGCCCACCGCCGAGAGTGCCCCCGGTTCCGCTGGCCCCAGCGGCGACGTCACATTGCCGCGGGCCAGCACGTGAATTGAACGCGGCCGGCCCTCCGGCGGCGGCGTGAAGTTCCCCTGCGGCTCAAACCGCGTGGCTGCGGCGAAGACCAGTGCGGGCGGAGCGAGGGCTGCGAGTCCCGCCTTTGCGTTTTGAAGCTCGCGCTCCGCGGCCGCAACGCGCGTCGCGAAACCGTCGTCGAGAGCGCGGTCGAGGATGGCAGAGCGTTCCTGCTGGAGACGCGCCATCTCGCCGAGTTGTTCCGGGACAGCCGCGACGTGGGCAATCCCGTCCACGAGATTCCGCTTCGCCCAGCGAACGGGGGCCTCGATCGAATCCAGGGCTGAGACGCTGGCGCCCGCGGCGAGGTTTGTTCCCGCGGCGTCGAGTGCGGCCAGCTCGGCCAGGGCAAAGATGAAATCATTCGACCGTGGGGCCAGCTTCGTCGCCGTCATGCGCACGTAACGAGCTGCGCGACCGACCGCAGCGGCCTGCGGCCGGCAGCCGGGATTGGGCACGTCGTCCGCCGTGTGATCCACGACTGTGACGACGCCGGTGGCGAACTGCGGATCATTGGAGATCTCGATGCGGTACCGCGGCGGGAAGCCAAAGCCGGCGCCGATGCCGGCGAAGTCGTCGTGACAGCCGAGATACACCACGTGCGCGATCTCGACTTCGCGTCCCAAATCGACCTGCACCCATTTCGCGATCTTCGCTCGCGGCTCAATCTGGCTGTGATAGCCGTACTCGGGTCGCTTCGTCTCCGGCGGGGCAGCAAGTTGGTCGAGTCGCTTATCGAGAGCTTCGAGTTGCGGCCCAGCCCGCTCGACAAGTTCCTGCTGGATTGCGGCTCGCCGCTCGGCCAGTTCTTCGAGCCGCCGCTCAAGTGTTCCTCTCCGCCGGGCGGCCGCGGGATCCGGTTCATACGCGCGGTTCGCCCGCTCGATGCCTGCGAACACCGCCTGCAGGCTGTAGTAGTCGTCTTGCGGGATGGGATCGAACTTGTGATCGTGGCAGCGGGCGCAGTGCACCATGAAGCTGGTGAACGTTGACATCACGCTGGTAACGACGTCGTCGCGGTCGAGGTTGCGGGTGATCTCTTTGTCGACCGTACCCTCGCGCAGCTCAACGTGCCCCACGAAGTCCCACGGCCCCGCCGCCAGAAACCCGGTGGCGACGATGCCGTCGCCACGCGCGAGCGACTGGCCGCCGGTGTCGCCCGCGATCTGCTCCCACGCGAACTCGTCATATGGCTTGTCCGCATTCAACGCGCGGATTATCCAGTCGCGGTAGGGCCAGGCGTGCGGACGCCGCTTGTCCTTATCGTAGCCGTGAGTATCGGCGTAGTGCGCCACGTCGAGCCAGTGGCGGCCCCAGCGCTCGCCGTAGCGGGGAGAGGCGAGCAACCGGTCGACGAGCCGCTCGTACGCGTCCGGGGACGTGTCCGCCACAAAGGCGTCGATCTCCTCGGGCGTCGGCGGCAGGCCGTGCAGGTCGAACGTGAGGCGGCGAATGAGCGTGCGGCGATCGCTCGGCGGCGAGGGTTCCAGGCCGCCGGCGCGCATCCGCGCCGTGAGGAAGCCATCGACCGGCGATCGCATCCAGGTGGCGTCGCGGGCAGCGACCGGCGGAATGGTCGGCCGCCGAAGCCGCTCGAGCGACCACCACCGGCTCTTGTCCCGGAGCACGACCTGTTCCGGCCACTGTGCACCGGCAGCGATCCACTTCCGCAGCGTCTGAATCTGCGCCGCCGAGAGCGGCTCGTCGCCCTTCGGCATTTCCGGCCGCTCGCCCTCGATGAAACCCGGTAAGAGACTCTCCTCGACCTTGCCGGGCACAACGGCCGGACCGCTGTCGCCGCCGGCCAGTGCATTCTGCCGCGTCGAAAGATCCAACCCACCCTTCGGCTGCGCACCGCTGTGGCAGCGGAGACACCGCTCTTCCAGGATGGGCGCGACAGCCGCGCGAAAGTGATCCATGGCACGCGCTGCGCCGTCGTCGGCCTGCACAACAGCCGTCAGGAACAGGCAAAAAACTGCAGCCAGCACCGGACGCATCAGACGATTCCACAAGCAACATCGAGCAGTGTCGCGTCCACCAGCGAAATCCCCCGGACGCCCTCAACAGCCCCCCGCATTTTCCCGCCCGCAAGCCACCGGCACAATCCAGCCGGAAAGGAATCGCAGCCGCCTGGCGTCAGAATCGCTACAATCGATTGTGACGGCCCGCGCGAGCGTAGCTGCCGGCCGTTTTCCGTCAGTCGTCTCGTCCCGCATCGAGCCTGCCTCCGATAGACACAGCATGATGAACAGGATTCTCGCGATTCTTCCGATTGTGGCTGCGTTGGTCGTGCCCGCGGCGTTCGCTCAGACGGGCGCACAGGGGCCGGAGGGTCTCGAATCCCTGGTCCCCCCGTTGCCGGCGCCCGAAACCGGGACCGAACCCCCGGCGGCGCCGGACGCACTGCCGGATCCGGGTGCGGGTCCGCTGGTGCCGGAACGCTCCGTCCCGCCGCCAATTCCCCTCCCGCCTCCGCGGTCTGACGAATTCACGCCGCCGCCGGCCGACCTGGACGCACCGCCGGGAGTTGACGTGCCCAGGATTCCGGAGACTCCGTCACCTGCCCCTCCGGTGGTGCCTGGTCCAGCGGACGTTCCGCCCTCGGCGACCGACGATGCCTTCGATGAGGCTTTGGCAGACTTCCAACGCGAACGGCTCGCCCTGCAGCGCGTGCAGCGCGAGGCCCAGTTCGCGCGCGAACAACTTCGCCAGGCGGCCGATTCGGAGAAGATTCGTCAGCTCGACGAGCTGAGGAACCTGCTGACGCAGTTGATCGCCGGCGACAAGATCAATCTCCGCGTCGGCACGACGCCGCGCGGCCGCCCCGGCCTCGTCGATGAGCCGCAGCTCGGGAGCGAGCCACCCGAAGATCAGCCGCTGGCAACGCCGGTCGATCCCCTGGCCGCCGCGCGGCTGGAGTTTCGTGCGGGCAAGTATCAGGCGGCCCAACGGCATTACGAACAGGCACTGACGCAGGGCAATTATTCGCCCCAGACGCAGTTGATGATCGAGTACATGATCGCCAATTGTTTGCGCCACCAGGGCAACATCCCGGCCGCCAAGGGCAAGTACCAGAAGATCATCGATTCGGGTCGGGATCCGCGGCTGGCCGAACATGCCCGCCGGCAGCTCGAGAGTCTCAAGACCCGCGAAGAGCTGGAGAAGTCGCTCGAGCAGCTCAAAGAATTCCGTCGCGAGCTCGAACAGCAGGACCCTGAGCCATCACCAGCGCCGGCCCCCCGCCTCACGCCTCCCGGTCCGCCCCGCGGTGGTACGCCCGGACCGGTCACGCCGTGAAGGGGCGAGAGGTCGAAAGGGTCAAACGTCGAAGGGTCGAAAGGGCAGAAGTGAAGACAGCCGGCGCATCGGCGATGTCTTGCGGCTTGGCTTTTCGACCTTTGACCCTTTCGACCTTCGACCGGCGGTTCAGCCGGCCGACTCGTTGCGGTAGATCGCCGTCAGCAGGTCTTCGGCGGATTTGAATTTCTTCGACCGGCCGCGGGTGGCCGCGTCGATCTTCTGCCGGGCGTCGCCGGCCGTATGGCCCAGACTCAGCAGGGCCTCGTAGGTCTCGGCCACGACCTTTTCGTCGGTCGACAGGTCGGGCGGCAGTTCGGCGTCCACCATCAGCGCGAACTTGGGCATCTTGCGGCGCAGCTTGGCAACGATGCGGTCAGCCACGGCCGGGCCGATGCCGGGCAGCGTCTCGAGCTGCTTCGTGTCCTGCCCCTCGATGGCCGTGGCGACTTCGCGCACCGGGCGGACCATGGCCCGCAGCGCCTTCTTCACGCCCAGGCCGTCCACCGAGCAGAACAGGTCGAAGAACTCGCGCTCGGCGTCGCTGAGAAAGCCCACCATGCGGGGCACCAGCCGTCCTGCCTGCGGATTCCCCTCCAGGTACTCGATCGTCCGGAGGCTCACCTCTTCGCCGACCAGCGGCTGCAAGCGCCGGCGGACGAATTCGGGCACAAACACCTCGTGCTCGAAGGCGCCGACCTGCAGCGTCGCCACGGAATCGCTCAGGTGCACGAGCTTGCCGGTGATGCGGGTGATCAATGGTGTGGCTCCGCCGGAAGATGACAAGGTGACAAGGTGAGGGGGTGACAAGGTGACAG
>JAHWKJ010000534.1 GCA_019347905.1 Planctomycetota bacterium | reverse complement strand
CCGCTGCCGCTCGCGCCCAGCACCAGCACGAAGGCCCGTCCCGCGGCCGTCTGCCGCACCAGCGCCTGCTGCACATCGGCGACCGCCTGCGTGCGGCCGAAGAACACCTGCGCGTGTTCGAAATCGAAGGCCTGCAGGCCGCGGAAGGGCGAGCCGCGATGCCACACCGGCGGCGGCTCGTCGGCGTGCGCCACGGGAACCGCCCGCACGGCCCGCTGGTTCAACAGGTTCCGCAGATGCGTTTCGACCAGCCGCTCGAATTCATCCGCCGTCTGAAAGGGATGGAACGCCGCCTTGAAACCCGTCTGCGGATTGCCGAACCACCGGTCGATGAACGCATCCAGCGCCTCTTTCTGCTCGAATCGCTCCAGCATCTCCTGCTTGGTCGACAGGGCCATCTCCGGATTGCCGAGCTTGCGGTACACCACCAGGTCGGGAGCACCACAGCGGCGGAACGACTCGGCCGCGTCCTCGAATTCCCACTCGGTGCCGGAAGAAAACGTCGAGCCGTCGGCTCGGCAGAAGTCATCCGGCAGCCGCGTCCCCAGCCGCCACCACAGAATGCACACGACAATGTCGCAATCCGAGGGCTTGACGAGTTGCCGCTGAAAGTGATCCGTCGCCCGCAACGGCTCGTGCTCCCACAACACGGCCTCGATGTGGAGCCGTCCGGCAAACTCGCCGCGCAACCGGTCGAGCACGCGCGTCGTCAGCAGCCGCTCCGGCCCCACGTCGCCGGGCGACGAGATGAACACCTTGACCGTCTCAAGCGCCATGCCCGATCTCCCACGTTCGGAACGACGAAACCACACGCCGTCGCCGCGAGAGCGACTATACCACAACCGTTTAGCCGCGACTCGATCGAGGAGCGCGGGGTACCCGAACGACGTCCCGACGTCCAATTGCGGGTGCCACGGGATGCTCGGCGGGTGCCACGGGATGCTCGCCATCCCGTGCGAGCGCTCTAACGCGTGCAAACGTTCCTTGAAGCATTGTTCGCGTGAGAACCACTCGACACTGGCAGGCGAGCTGCCAGTGCCACCCACCCGACGTCCAACAGAGCGCTCCTCTGTCGAGCTGATGCACACGGTCTACGCGGCAGTGGCAGCGACCCACCCGACGTCCAACAGAGCGCTCCTCTGTCGAGTCGCGGCTAAACGGGCTGCCGGCTGCACGGCGCTGCACGGCTTGACGCCTCCGCGACCCGTGTGACACGATGCGTCCGCCGGAGACCTTGAATCCGGCGGCTCACGCCGCTCGGCTCGCGTCCCACACGAGTTTTCCCATGAACATCCGCCGGCAACGTTTCGTGCCGCTTGCACTGCGTGCACGACACACTTTGCAACCGCACGACCGGGCTTGCCCCGGTCGACGGCTGATTCTGCACTACCAGGCCGTCCCGCAGCGCTTGCATTCCTCCGCCGTGTCTGGCCGGGGCCGGGGCCGCCGCCTGAGCGTGTGGAAGTCGGAAATCGATCCTCGGCGGCCCCGGCCCCGGCCAGACACCTTCAGGAGGAGGGTCATCAGCGCTTCTGCTTGTAGTGCAGAATCAGGCTTCCACTGCGGCAAGCGCAGTGGTGAGCGTCCTGAAGTCGCAAGGTATGTCGCACACCCGCTTGCACTCGTCGTCGCCTGCGCGGGGATCGCGGCCGTCGCCGCCGCGCAGGATCCCGCCCCTGGCGGCCCGCTGACCGGTCACGAAGAGGCCGTCTACGCCGCCGACTTCACGCCGAATGGCAAATGGCTCGTCACCGGCAGCTTCGACCGCACGCTCCGATTATGGGACCTCGCCACGGGCAAGACGATCCGCTCGATGCCGGGCCACCAGGATCTCGTGCTCGCGGTGGCCGTCTCGCCCGATGGGACACGGATCGCATCCGGCTCGCAGGACCGCACCATCAAGCTGTGGGACGTGCCGCTGAATGACCCCAGCGGCAGCATCGACGCCCACGCCGGCGGCGCACGAGCGGTCGATGTGAAGGCCGACGGCACGCAGTACGTCACCGGCGGGGCCGACAAGCTCGTCAAGTTGTGGAACGCCGCCGACCGCGCTCACGTCCGCGATTTCGCCGGACACACGTCGGCCGTCACCGAGGTGTCGTACCGCCGCGACGGGGCCCAGATTGCCTCTGCCGACGAGGGCGGCGTGATTCGGCTGTTCAATCCGGCCGACGGCCAGCCGCAGGGTGTCGTCGGGGCGCACACCGGCCGCATCACGGGCCTCGCTTACGCGCCGAATAACTCCTTCCTGCTGTCGTCCGGGGCCGACGGGCTGGTGAAGCGCTGGCCGACGACGCTGCCGCCGCCGCGAACGATTGCCGGCCATGAAGGCGCCGTCGTCGCGATGGTCGTCAGTCCCAACGGCGCCCGCATCGCCACCGCGGCGGCGGACAAGACGGTCCGCATCTGGAACTTCGGCGACGGCCAGCAACTTTTCAGCCTAGCCGGCCACGCAGGCGACGTGGCGGCATTGGCTTTCAGCGCCAACAGCGCGCAGCTCGTTACCGGCGGCGCCGAGAAGATCGCACGGCTGTTCGACGCCAACAATGGTCAGCTCGTCAAAGCCTTCCCCGCACAGGACGCCGCCATTACGGCCGTCGCCCTGCACCCCAACGGGCAGGAGCTCGCCGCCGCCGACGCGGGCGGGACCGTCAAGATCTACAAGGTGGCCGACGCGACGGAGCTTCGCGTACTCAAGGGACATGCCGGCGCGATCGGCGGCCTCGTGTATCTTCCCAACGGATCCCAATTCGTCACCGTCGGTGCGGATCAGACGCTTCGCCAGTGGAACGCCGCCGACGGCGCGGAAGCCCGCAAGGTCGATCTCGGCTCGCCCACGACGTGCCTGGCGGTTTCCGCCAACGGCGCCCAACTCGCGGTCGGCTGCGACGACAAGCAGATTCGGATCGTCAACGTCGCCGACGGAGCGCTCGCGAAGACGCTGCCCGCACAGGCCGAGAAGCCCACGTCCCTCGACTTCAGCCGCGACAACGGCAAGCTCGCGGTGTCGTCGGCCGACGGCACGCTTCGAGTGTGGGATCTGACGGCCGGCCACGTGCTGCAACACTTCGTCCACCATCAGGGCGCCGCGAGCGCCGCCGCGTTCGCGCCCGACAACCGCACCGTCGTCTCCGCCGGGGCCGATAAGACCGTCGTGGTGGACGCCATCTCCGTGCAGCTCGTGCACGCGGCGTCGGAACAGGCGGTCAATGACCTTGCCATTGCCTCAAACAGCGCCTTCCATGCGACTGCCGGGGCCGAGGGCGCGGTGAAACTGTGGAACACCGGCAACGGCAGCCTCATTCGCGAATTTCAGGGCCACGTGGGCGTGCCGAAAGCGGTCGCGATTTCGCCCAACAATCAGCAGCTCGTGGCCGGCACCGACGCCGCAAGTCACACCGGCACTGCCGGTGCCGCCGGTGCGGCCGGCACGGCGGATTCAGGCCGGCTGATGATCTGGAACTTGAACAACGCACAAGTCCAGTACGACGTGACGCTGCCGGCCGCCGTGCGTGCGGTGACGTTCAGCCCCGACAGCACGAAGCTCCTCGCCGCCGCGGCCGACAATGCCATCTACAACTTCGACCCTGCGCCCACCAATCCGCAGCCGGCCGAACCCCCCGGCCGCGACCCCGCACAGGTCATGACCGGCCACACCGGCGAGATCGTCGCCCTCGCCTTCGCCCCGGACAACCGCGGGGCGCTCTCGGTCTCGGCGGACGGCACCGCGAAGACATGGTCCGTCGCCGCCGCGGGAGCCTCCGCCAACCTCACCGGCCACGGCGGGCAGGTCTACGGACTGGCCTTCAGCCCGGATGGAAAGCTGCTGGCCAGCGCCTCCGCCGATAAGACAGTCCGCCTGTGGGACGCCGTCGAAAACAAAGCGCTGAGAACGCTCGGCCCACAACAGGGTAACGCCGTTTACGCGGTCGCGTTCACGCCCGACGGCAAGCAGGTCGTCACGGCGGGGGCCGACAAGAGCGTGCGGCTGCTGAATGCCGAGAACGGCGTGCAGGTCCGCGAGTTCACGGGGCCGGAGTATGCGATGTATTCGATCGCCATCAGCCCCGACGGCCAGCAGCTCGCCGCCGCCGGCCGCGGCCTCGGCTCCAACCGCAAAGTGTTCGTGTGGAATATCGGCTCGCCCGAACCGGTGAAGGTCCTCGAAGGTCACGAGGACGACGTGTACCGCGTCGAGTACAACGCCAACGGCCGCCTGCTGACGGCGGGCTACGCCGGCTCGATCTTCATCTGGGACGTGGCGGCCGGCAAGCCGCTGTTCGCCCAGTCGCTGCCGATCGTGCTGTACAGCGCCACGTGGTCGCCCGACGGCAAACGCCTCGCCGTCACCGCCAGCGACGGCACCGTACACCTCGTCGACGTGCCGGCGGCAGCCCAGTAGCCAATTCGGACGCTCAGTCATCCCTCCGGGAATCGCGTTTCC
>JAHWKJ010000533.1 GCA_019347905.1 Planctomycetota bacterium | reverse complement strand
TGACCACTGCCTTCAATACGGGGGCCGGGCCGCAGTCGGAGTCTTTCGCAACGACGAGCGTGATCGGCAATGGAGCCTGGGGCGCCAGAGACGTCGACGTCTTCCGGCTGCAGGCTGAGGCGGGCGGAACGCTGGTCGCGACGACCTCTCTTCCGTCCGGCGGCGCGTCGATGGACACGATGCTCAGGCTGTTCGATGCCTCCGGAAACGCATTGGCCCTGGACGACGACGGCGGCACCGGATTCTACTCCCAGCTCAGCTATACATTCTCGACAGCCGGCACGTACTACCTCGGCGTCTCAGGCTTTGCGAACCGCTCGTACAACCCGAACAGCGCTGGCAGCGGGGTCAGCGGCAGCATCGGCGACTACCAGCTCAATCTGACGGTCCACGCGCCGGCGGAAATCCACGGTTCGAAATGGCACGATCTCGACGGAGACGGCCAGTGGGATACGGGTGAACCGGGGCTGGGCGGCTGGACGGTCTATCTCGATCAGAACCGCAACGGCCGGCGCGATGCCGGCGAACGCTCCACGACAACCGACGCCTCGGGAAGCTACTCGTTCCGAAATCTCGCGCCTGGCACATATATCGTCGGCGAAGTTCACCAGCCCGGCTGGTTTCAATCGTCTCCGGCGAGCAGCGGCGGAGGCACCAGTCCGTCCACCGCCAGTCACGAGAGCCACAGCCATGCTGCTGCGCGAATCATTCCCTTTGGCGAATCGCTCGTCCTGATCGGGGGTCATCACGCCGAGCCGGGGCACCCGAGCACACATTTCTTTGCCGAGACCGGAGATGAGCATCATTTTGCCTGGCTGGACCGAGATCTCCTGACCCCGGACGTGATCGACATCTATTACGATTTTCGTCCAATCGGGTCCTACGCAAATCTCATTACGGCGGGGCAAATCGCTCTGGCTGAGACGGCGTTCGATCGCTGGGAAGCAGCAAGCCGCGGGGCAATTCGCTTCACCCGAAACACGATCGCCTCGCTGGACGACATCATCAATGTCGGTACGGGAGATCTGGCAGCCATCGGCGGCACGAGCGGCCCCGGCGGAACGCTGGGCCTGGGCGGCGGACGCTTTACGCATGGGATCGACCACACGATCACCCGCGGCGTGGCATGGATGGACTCGGCCGAGAGTTGGGACGAAATCATCGGCAACGGCAATCCGGCCGGAACGGTGGACTACTTCACCGTCGTGGGGCAGGAGATCGGCCATGCCCTTGGTTTAGGGCACACGGACGATCTGCCCGAGCGCGATATCATGGATGGAATCTACACGGCGGAAACGAGCGTCTACTCGGCCAACGATGCGCTGCACATCCAGGCGGTCTACGGCAGCGGCCCGCAGCCCGGAACGCACACGCTGGTGCTGGCTCCCGCGCAGATTGCTCAGAGTGTTGACTTCGGGAACTACCAGTTGCCCACCGCTGAGGCGAACGGGCCCTACACGCTCGGTGAAGGCGGCGGCATCGACTTCTCCGGTGCCGGTTCGAGCGATCCAGACGGTTCGCTCGTCGCCTATGAATGGGATTTCGATTACGACGGAATTTCATTCGATCTCGACGCCACGGGTCCGTCGCCGAGATTCTCGGCCGCTGACATTGACGGTCCAGCGACACAGACTGTCGCCCTCCGAGTGCGCGACAGCCAGGGCGGGATCGACGTCGACACGGCGGTGGTCACGATCACAAATGTCGCCCCGACCGCTGGCATCACCGGACCGGCGATTGGACTGGTCAACCAGGTGATCACTGTCGATGTCACGTCCGACGATCCGTCGCCGACCGATGCGGCAGCGGGATTCGCCTACGTGGTGCACTGGGGCGATAATACATCGACGACGGTCGAGCAGACAGCGGGCAACGGAACCGGCGTGCCGGTCAGCCACGTCTATGATTCCGCCGGTTCGTATACGGTGAGCATCACCGCGACCGACAAGGACGGCGGGACGAGCACGCCCACCACTCTCTCGCAGCCGATCGAGATCAGCCCCGTCACCAGCGAGAACCTGCAAGCGGTGCTCACCAGTCTGCCCCCGGCGGATCCGGGTTCGACGAACCTCGTCACGCTGCAGGCCGCGAGCGATGCCGATGCCGATGACGCGATCGCGGCGATCAACGCACTCGCAGACCAGACCAGCAGTCCCGTGATCATCGAGATCGCGCTGCAGGACGGAACCTACAGCGGCATCACGGCCAGTCCGCCGCCGGGCGTCACGCTCGTGATCAGCGGGAACGGCACCACCACGACGATCGTCGGTTCGTCTCCGGGACTCATCGTCAACTCCGGCCAGGTCGTCGTCAAGAACGGTGTGACCTTTGAGAACTCGACCGACGCCCCCAGCATCCTCGTCAACGGCGGCAGCCTGACCGTGCGAAACAGCACGATCCACGAGACAACCGGCGGCCAGCAGGCGGCCATCGAGATCACCGGCGGCACGGTCGATCTTGGCACGGCGGCCGATGCTGGTGGCAACATCCTCAATATAAACGGGGCCGGCGATTTTCTCCGCAACGCGGGGGTCAACGCGGTCTTAGCCGTTGGCAATACATTCCAGATTGACGGCACAGTTCTCACATCCAGTTTCCGGGTCGAGGACGAGATCTTCCATGCCTTGGACGCCGGAGGCGGCGGGCTGGTGATCTACGTGCACGAGCACGTTTATGTCACCGCCGCCAGCGGAAGCATTCAGCGCGGCATCGATGCGCTTGCGGCCGGTGGCACCGTGAACGTGGAGGATCCGACGCTCGCCGAGTACACCGTCGGAACGAAGCTGCTGACAATCGCCTTTCTGAACGGACCGGTTTTGAAGCAGGAGCAGGACTCGGTTGATCCAGCGCTGAGAACGCTGACGATCACGGGGACGGCCGGGAACGACGTCCTTCGATTCAACCCCGGCGCGACCGCGGGCCTCGTTCTCGGCGCGATCGCCGGTGCGCCGACCGGTGCCTTTGAGCCAAGCGGCCGGCTGCTTGCCTTCGGGCTGGCGGGCGACGACGACATCCGCGTGGATGTTGCCTCGACACTCGCCACGCAGCTCGATGGCGGCATTGGTGCCGACACCCTCTTCGGCGGCACGGGCCACGACCGCCTCGTGGGCGGCGATGACGACGACCTGCTCCACGGGCGGCACGGCGATGACACACTGCTCGGTGGCAGCGGGAACGACCTGCTGCAGGGAGGCAACGGCGAAGACAGCCTGATCGGTACCGAGGGCGACGACACGCTCATCGGCGGTTTGGGGAACGACGTCCTCGAGGGCGGCGCGGGAACGGACCTCGAAGCACAGGACTTCTTTGACCCTGTGGTCACCCAACTGACGTTGGACCCCGCCCAGACGCTCACAGCCATCACCATCGACGAGAATGGGACGGTCAGCTTGACCGTTCGCTTCGAGAATCCGGCCCTGCTGAATACGCACGCAGTCGCGGTGGTCTGGGGCGACGGCGCAATGGATGAATTCGAGTTGGGGCCCCTGATTCAGGAGTTCACCAGAACGCACCGCTACCAGGATGACGGGCCCGGATCCGCACCTGATAGCGGATCGTCCCACGTTTATACAATCGGCCTCGCGATTGCGGCTGAAGACGGCGGAGCGGCGACAAATCCTGCAGCGGCCCATGTCACGGTCCTCAACGTCCAGCCGGAGAATATCAGCTTCGACAACGTCTCGTTCGGAACGCCGATCGCCTCTCCGAATGTCGGGGGTGTGCCGGGGCAGACGCTGAACTTCTCGGGGACGTTCACCGATGTCGGCATGCGTGACACGCATGAAGCGACCGTGAACTGGGGTGACGGGTCGGCGTCGGCACCGGTGCCGCTGGACCTGGTTCAAGGCTCCGGCGCTGGAACGATCTCGGGAAGTCACATTTATCAGAGCCCCGGCACGTTCACGATCGCTGTGACCGTGATCGACGACGATGGTGGGGCGACAACCGAAACCTTCGCGGTGACGATCACCCGCGCCGCACTCCTGCCGCATATCTCCGGCGACGGGACGCTCGCGTTGTACGTCGGCGGAACCACCGGAAACGACCAGATTGAATTCATCGCCGGCCGTGGGAGAGAGGGCGGCGTTCGCGTCAAGGTCAACGGCGCCGACTTCGGCACGTTCGATCCCACACGGCTGCTGGCCTTTGGGCAGGCCGGCGACGATTCCATTCACTTGGCGGGATCACTCTCGGTCGACGCCTGGCTCTACGGCGATGCCGGCAACGACACGCTGAAGGGCGCACGCGGCAATGATGTGCTGCTGGGCGGCAACGGCGACGACCTGCTCGAAGGGCACCTGGGCCGCGACCTGCTCATCGGCGGCCGCGGCGCCGATACGCTCCACGGCCAGAAGGATGACGACATCCTCATTGCCGGCTTCACGGCCTTCGACTACACGCCCGCGGGATTGCTTCAGCGGCGGCACGGCGAGGCCATCGCCGCCATCATGGCGGAATGGA
>JAHWKJ010000532.1 GCA_019347905.1 Planctomycetota bacterium | reverse complement strand
TCAGGACGTCTCACACGGGATGGCGAGCATCCCGTGGCACCCACAACTCCTGTCGTCTCGACGACTTAAAGCTAATTGAACGGTATTGCGGCTAAACGGGCGAGTACACCGGCGGGTCGAGCCGCGTGACGACGCCGCTGAACACGCGCGTGATACCGGCGGCCGTCTCTAACAGTAGCGCTCCGTCGCGGTCGATGCCGCGGCAGATGCCGCTGATTCTTTCGGCCGGCCCGGCGATCGAGAGCGGCAGATCCTGGAGCATGCAATACGCCCGCCAGCGATGGCTGAGGTCCGCATCGGCGGCCGCGAGATGCGCCAGCTCCGCCTCCAGCCGCGCGAGCACACACACGAGCACGTCGTTGAGGTCGTGCCGCTGGAGCGTCTCGTCAAAGAGCGACGTGGCGAGAAGGCGCAAATCGGACGGCGCCGTCGCCAGCGAGTTGTTCACGTTGATGCCGATGCCCACCACGATCCGTCCCGCGGCGGCCGAGGGGCACTCGACCAGAATGCCGCACAGCTTGCGGCCGCCCAGATAGACGTCGTTGGGCCATTTGAGACCGATCGCCGCACCATTCACCGTCTCCGCGAGCGCCTCGCAGACGGCCAGGCCCGCCGTCAGCGACAGCTTCGGCCAGCGTCCGGACGGGAGATTGAGCCGCTCCGCGTCGAGCACCAGCGAAAACGTGAGCGCGCCCGGGCCGGTCCACCAGCGGTTCGCCCCGCGTCCGCGCCCGCCCGTCTGCGTCTCCGCCAGCACCAGCAGCGGAGTTTCGATCTGCGGTGCCGCGGCCAGCTCCAGCGCCCGGTCGTTCGTCGAGCCGATCTGCCGGTGCACCTCCACGTGGCGGACGAACGTCTCCCGCCGCAGCCGCTCCACATCGAAGAGACGTCGGCCGTTGTCCAGCAGCACCAGGCCCGCCATGGTCAACAGAACGCCGGCGTACAGCCATACCGTCGGCGGCTCCGCAAACCACAGGACACCCGCAATCGCGCACATCGCCGTCTGGGATGCGTTGAGCAGGTTGACTTCAGTCACCGGGATGTGCCGCAGCGCGGCGCTGACGGCGAAGAACGCGACGGCATTCAGCGTGCCGGCGGCAATCATGATCGCGAAGTCGTCGGCGGGGGTCGCCAGGAGTTGGGCGGGCCCCGAGCGGATGAGGCTCAGCGCCCCGAGACCCACCACGCCCGCCGTGCTGAGCAGCACCAGCGCCGCCGACAGCGAGACGCGTGCCGTCACAGTACGCCGAATGACCACGCCGCACGCGCCGTAGGCGACTCCGGCCGCCGTGGCCGACAGCACCGCGACGGCGATCGTCCAGAACGTAGCGTCGCGGGTGAGGGCCTCGGTGGCGCCTTCGGCTCCCACGCTCAACACGGCAATCGCTAGCATCAGCACCGCCATGGCCGCAGACGAGCGGGCACCGATCGGCTCGCCCAGCACGATCCGCCCCAGCACCGCGCCCGTGAGAATCAGCGAGGCGAACGAGAGCGGCACCGTGAGCGCAAGGCCGCCGAGACTGAGCGACCACTGAAACGACACATTGCCCACGAACTGCATCACGAGGCCTGTCACCACGAGCGGCACGACCAGCCGCCGCGGCGGCAGCGCCGGCAGTCCACGTCCGGCACGCCAGGCGACGAGCAGCCAGGCCGCGAGGGCGGCCGGCACGGCCTTCACGCACGAAACCCACACGGCCCAGTCGAAGCCGCCGCGATCCGCGACCGCCCGCAGCGCGATGTTTGCGCCGGTGTACGTGAGGGCCGAGACGACGCCGAACATCGTGCCGAGCACCACCGGATCGAGCGGAGGTCGTAGACGGGACCGGCTCCACCGGCGGCTGGTTGCGGGCGTCATCGTGGGCCAATCGTACCGCGCCGCCGACGCACGTTGAATGGTCGTCTGCCGATCAGCCCGGACGGAAGAATCCGCGCTTGTGTCGCGAGCCCCGGGGCATTTGCTCACGAGAGCATCGGATATCGCCCGAGCGCACTACGGCAAAGGCGGTTCTCCGAAGCATGCAAGGATGGCTTCCATGGATTGGCACACTGCTTGCACCTTCAAGGGCCAAGTCAGCGCGAGCTGACACGGCAAGAACTTTCCCGGAGAACCAAACGATGAAACGCTTTTTCGAGTCGCTACTGCTGGCGTTTGGTCTGATCGGCCTGGCGTTGCCTGTCTCGGGCTGTGTTGTCGACGCCGATGGACCTGGCGAGGAGATCGGCGAAGAGCTCGACGAAGGCTTCGAGATCGAAGGCCGGGGGCTGGAAGACTGATCCAGACCGCACCCGAATAACGCCCGGCGGACGCACTCGACGAAAGCATCGTAAGCACTGCTTCGGAGCTTCCGCCGAGTGCAAACACGGGGTTCGGCACAATCGTCCCGAACCCCGTTTCTATGCGCCCCGCTGATGATGGAGTGCCGTCAGGTGCCGGGCCAAGGCCGCTCGGGCAATCTCGGCCAGCCGTTTGGGAACGCGTCGCGCCTCAGCACGCGCAGTTTTGAACTTCGGGCCCGGCCGCAGGCCCTCGCGCACCTCGTGGCCCGCGATTGCAGCCACCGCGCCGTTCGGATCGCAAGCCGCGTCTTCGGCGACAACTCGCACTGGCATCGTCGAAGCCGCCGACGGCCACCAAGACCGATAGTCGTCGTCGAGTGTCCACAGTCCAACTGGCGGTGAGGGTGATGGCGTGGTCGCCGGAGGAACGTGGCGGGTTTCGCTGCACGTCGCCGGAAGCGTCGGATGGGCACCAAGTCGTGGAATTCGGGCCGCTTCGCGGGTTCGGCAGACGCGAGTTCGCCAGGCGCGCAACCATTCGCGTCAGGGTGGAGTCACCATCCGATCCTCTGCACCGGGAGCATTCTATGCCCACGCGCGCTTCACCCTTGCTGCGACGCCCGAGGGTTGGGGGCAAGGTGGCCCGGGGGGCAGGGGGTGTGAAAGTTGCAAAGTTGCCAAGTTGGTCGAGAGTCGAGGGTCGAGGGTCGAGAGCCAGAGGAGTGATTCTCGTTCGCGCGGCGGCCGTGGGGTGCGCTGCGGGATTGACGGGCGGTCTGCGCGGGCCGAAGAATGCCTGCATGCGGTATCTTGTCAAAGCCCGCGTCCGGCAGGGGACCCGATGCGGAAGAATCGCTGCTTGAGCAGGGGCGATTGCCTGGCTCGGCGCTTCGTCGCCCTGGCCCTTCAACCGCTCGCGGAATCGGTCGCCTTCTTTCCATGTCCGCCTGACTGGTCGACAGGAGCTGCCCGATGCACACCGTCTTCTGCCTCACCGCGCTGTTGTCGGGCGGAGCGCCGTATCCGCCGAGTCCGGTCGTTCGCCAGATTGAATGGGCGCCCGCGGAAGCGATTGTCCGGCAGGCGCCCGGCGGCGATAACTGGCCGCTCACGTGGGGCGACGACGACGCGATGTACACGGCGTATGGCGACGGCCGCGGCTTCAAGCCCTTCGTGCCGAAGAAGCTCAGCATGGGGCTGGCGAAGGTCGTCGGCGGGCCGGACGACTTCCGCGGCAGCAATATTCCCGCGCCCACGCTCGAAGAGACCGGCGACGGGGCCCGCGGGCGGAAGGCCAGCGGCGTGCTGATGGTCGAAGGCGTGCTGTATCTCTGGGCCCGCAACGCCGGCAACTCGCAAGTGGCCTGGTCGAGTGACCGCGGAAAGACGTGGACCTGGGCCGACTGGAAGTTCACGACGAGCTTCGGCTATCCCACGTTCCTCAACTTCGGCCGCAACTACGCCGGCGCCCGGGACGGCTTCGTCTATATCTATTCGCACGACAACGACAGCGCGTATCTTCCCGCCGACCGCATGGTGCTGGCCCGCGTGCCGAAAGAGCACATCCGCATGCGCGATAGTTACGAGTTCTTCGAACGGCTGGATGGCGGCGGCCGCCCGGTGTGGACGGGCGAGATCGAGCGGCGCGGGGCGGTGTTCGAGCACGACGGGAAGTGTTACCGCTCGGGCATCACGTATAACGCGGCGCTGGGGCGTTACCTGTGGTGCCAGACGCTGCCCGGCGTGGACGCGCGGTTTCGCGGCGGCTTCGGCGTGTACGGCGCGCCCGAACCGTGGGGGCCGTGGACGACGGTGTTCTTCACCGAAATGTGGGATGTCGGCCCCGGGGAGACGCAGAGTATTCCCACGAAATGGATGAGCGACGACGGCCGCACGCTGCACCTGGTGTTCTCCGGCGACGACCATTTCTCCGTCCGGAAGGCGATGCTCGTCGTGGCGGGGGTGGCCCCGGCTGGACCCAGCACGTTTAGCCGCGGCCCCCCGCGAAGCGCCCCCCGCCGGAACCGGGGAAAACATAACGCAAAAGCACCCCGCCACCCCTTAGGCTCTCCCCTCGAAACCCGGCTTCTACTACAGCACCCGGACCCCCTCCTCCAAGATCAACAGCTCAACAAATCCCGACAAATAGCCCGAACCACAGGCGCCACCGTCAACATAAACCGCCTAAACAAA
>JAHWKJ010000531.1 GCA_019347905.1 Planctomycetota bacterium | reverse complement strand
AGCGATCGTCGATAAGGCGGTCGATCTGCCCGCCGAAGAGCGCGCGGCCCGCGTTGTGCTGGGCACCGGTTTCGTGCCCGAAGAACTGGCGGAACTCGTTTCGATCAGCGATGGCGCGGCCGAGATTGTCACGTGGGACCGGGCGGAGCCGCTCCTGCAGCACGTGCTGCTTTCCGACGTTCAAATGGCTGAAGTGCCGCGCATCGCCGAAGGCGTGGGGGCCGCCGACTTCGAAAACCTGGGATGGGAAGTCCTCGCTGATGGACGCGAAGGACCGCTGGCTCTTAAGAAGCGATCTCAGACGCGCCTCTGGTACCAACTTCTGTTTCACACCGACCGCTCGACGCTGCCGTACCGCGTGGGGTTTCCGATCCTCGTGTCCAACCTGGTGGAGGTGGCGCGGCACAACAGCCGGCTGGGCGAAGTCCGCGCCGCACAGACGGGCGTGTTGCCCGTCCGCGAGCTGGAGCCGGACAAACTCTACGGCATCGAGGGGCCGCGCGGCTTTCAGGCGGAAGTCCGCAGCCGCCGTGACGGCACGCTGTCGGGCGTGCCTGCGCCGCGGGTCGGAGAGTACGTCCTTTCGACCGGAGGCGGCGAAGCGGTGCGGCTGGGTGTGAGCCTGCTCGATACGCGGGAGACGTCGCTGGTGGCGGTCGATGCCATCCAGTTCGACGAGCTGTCTGTGGAAGCGTCGGGCGCGGAGCTTCAGCGCGACCGCCCGTTGTGGCCGATGCTGGCCTTGGCTGGCTTTGGCGTGCTGCTGGTCGAGTGGTGGTTCTTCCAGCGCCGGGTTCCACAGGGCGCAGGACCCGGTAGCGTGGGTTTCAACCCACGCGGCAGCGATTCCAGCGAATGAAGCGGATCGCGTGGATTGAAATCCACGCTACGGACCGCGAGAGGCTGGCCATGACGGCATTGACATGTTCACGTCGGCTGCATGAGACAGTCTTGCTGTCCGTCGCGCTGCTTGCGGGCTGGCCGTCGTCTCCGCGGTTGGCCGGCGCGGATGACGGCATCGAGTTTTTCGAGAAGCGGATCCGGCCGCTTTTGATCCGGCGCTGCGAGTCGTGCCATTCGATGGCAAACGGCAACACGAGCGGCGGACTGGCGCTCGACACGCGAGAGGGCTGGCAGACGGGCGGCGACAGCGGGCCGCCGATCGTGCCCGGCAAGCCCGACGAGAGTCTGCTGATCCGCGCGGTGAAGTACGACGAGGACGGGCCACAGATGCCCCCGGCGGACGGGGGCGGCAAACTGCCCGAGGCCGAGACCGCCCTGTTGGTCGAGTGGGTGCGGCGGGGCGCGCCGGACCCGCGTCGCGCCGAGGCACGCATCGGCGGCATGACGGCCGAAGAAGCCCGCCGCTGGTGGTCCTTCCAGCCGGTCCGCACGGTCCCGCCGCCCGATGTCGCCGATGCCGAGTGGCCAGGGAACGCGATCGACCGGTTTGTGCTGGCAGAACTGGAGCAGCGTGGTATGGGCTACGCGGCGCCCGCCGACAAACGCACGCTGATCCGACGCGCGACCTTCGACCTCACCGGGCTGCCGACGACGCCCGAGGAAGTCGAGGAGTTCGTCGCCGACGGTTCGGACGCGGCGTTCGCGCGCGTCATCGATCGCCTGCTCGCATCTTCCGCCTACGGTCAGCGCTGGGCGCGGCACTGGCTCGACGTCGCGCGATATGCCGACTACTACGACGCGAACCCGAAGACCCGCACGGCGAGTTCCGAGCTGACCGAGGCGTGGCGCTATCGCGACTGGGTGGTGAAAGCATTCAACGACGATCTGCCGTTCGACCAGTTCATCGTCCATCAGATCGCGGGAGATCTGCTTCCCAGCCCGAGTGGTGAGGCGATCTACCCGGATGGTCTGGTCGCGACGACGTTTCTATCGAACGGCGTCTGGGATCGCGGCGACGCCGACAAGGAGAAGATCGTCAGCGACATGGTCGATGACAATATCGACACCGTCGGCAAGACGTTTCTCGGCCTGACGCCCGGCTGCGCCCGCTGTCACGACCACAAATTCGATCCCGTGTCGGCCGAAGACTACTACGCGCTCGCCGGGATCTTTTACAGCTCGCACATCTTGAAGGAGCTGGGAGCCAAGGGAGGCGACTACACGCTGAATCGCGTGCCGCTCGTGCCCGCTTCTGAACTGCTTCCCGAGCCGCCGCTGGCCATGGCCGTGCAGGAGGGAGGCACGCCGGGCGGATTGTTTCCCGGCATTCAGGACGTGCCGATTCACATCCGCGGCAGTTACGCGCGGCTGGGTCGCGTCGTGCCGCGCCGCCTGCCGCTATTCCTGGCCGGCGAGAATCAGCCGCCCATCACCGACGGCAGCGGCCGACGCGAACTGGCGCGGTGGGTCGCGTCCAAAGACAACCCGCTCACCGCGCGGGTCATCGTCAACCGCGTCTGGCAATGGCATTTCGGCGAGGGCCTCGTTCGAACGCCGAGCAACTTCGGCAAGCTGGGTGAAGCACCGACGCATCCCGAACTGCTCGACTGGCTGGCGGCGAAGTTCGTCGAGGACGGCTGGTCGCTGAAGAAGCTGCATCGGCGGATCCTGCTGTCGGCGACATATCAGCAGTCCAGCCGCGTGCCAGCCGAGCAGGCGGAGCGCGATCCGGAGAACCGCTGGCTGGGGCGTTTTTCGCCGCGGCGGCTGGACGCGGAGGCGATCCGCGATGCGATGCTGTTCGTCTCGGGACAGCTCGATCGAGCGGTCGGCGGGCCGGCGGGCGACGACTTCACAATCCAGCGGCGCTCGCTGTACGTGCAGACGGCCCGCTGGAATCGCAGCAATTACGCGACCCTGTTCGACGCCGCCAATCCCGACGCTTCGACGGAGAAACGCACCGTGAGCACCGTGGCGCCGCAGGCGCTCTTGTTGCTCAATCATCCCTTTACGCTCGAACAGGCGCAGCATCTGGCCCGGCGACTCCTCCGCGAAATCCCCGGCGATGAAGCCGTCCGCATCGACCGCGCGTATCGGCTGCTGTTTGCGCGTCCGGCCACCGACGCGGAGATTGACATCGCGCGGCAGTTGATGGCCGCGGGCGGCGACACGGCATGGCAGGATTGGGCGCACGTGCTGTTGTGCACGAACGAGTTCGTCTACATCGATTGAGATACGTAGCACAAGCGTCTCGCTTGTGCGGGCTTGATGTGGGTACGTTCGAAGCCAGCCTTCGAGCAAGCGAGACGCTTGCTCTACGGCGCTGAGCCTGTAATGCGAGGGCAAATCGATGATGTCGCCCATTCCACTCTCGCGACGGCAACTGCTGGCGCGCACCGGTTGTGGCTTCGGCCTGTTGGCGCTTGCCGACCTGCTCGCCGGCGAAGTTCGCGCCGCCGACATCGGCGATCGTTCGGCCCACCCCTACGAAGTTCGGCCGCCGCATTTTCCGGCCCGCGCCAAGCGCATCATCTTCCTGTACATGCCCGGCGGCCCCTCGCACGTCGATCTGCTCGACCCGAAGCCGCGGCTGACGCGCGATAACGGCCAGCCGCTGCCGTTTGCAAAGCCGCGGCTCGAACGCACGAAGACGGGGAACCTGCTGGCGTCCCCGTGGAAGTTCGCCCGCCACGGCGAACGGGGGTCGAGATGAGCGAGCTGTTGCCGGGACTGGCGTCGCACATCGACGATGTGTGCGTCATCCGGTCGATGCTGGCGGATAACATCAACCACACCGGCGCGGCCCTGCAGATGTGCACCGGGGAGCAGGCTTTCTCGCGCCCCAGCATGGGTTCGTGGCTGACGTACGGTCTGGGGACCGAGAACCAGAATCTGCCGGGCTTCGTCGTCGTCTCCCCCGCCGCGGTCTTTCAAGGAGCACAACTCTGGGCGTCGAGCTTCCTGCCCAGCGCCTACCAGGGAACGCTGGTCCGCGATTTGAACGATCCCATACCCAATCTCGCCGATCCCTCCGGAAACGCCGACCGGCAGCGGGCGAAGCTCGACGCCCTGCGGCAGTTGAACGAGATTCACAAGCAGGATCGAGTCATCGAGAGCCAGCTCGAGGCGCGGATCGCCTCATTCGAGCTGGCGTTTCGCATGCAACGCGAAGCGCCCGCCGCGTTCGACCTCTCGCAGGAAAGCGGCGCGACGCACAAGCTGTACGGCACCGATCAGCCGGCCACGCAATTATTCGCCCGCCAGTGCCTGCTGGCCCGGCGGCTCATCGAGCGCGGCGTGCGGTTCGTGCAGCTCTTTGACGCCCCGGAGAACAATGCCTGGGACCACCACGGCGGCCTGAAGGAGCGCCTGCCGCAGCGCTGCCGCGCCGTCGACCAGCCGATCGCCGCGCTCCTCACAGACCTGAAATCCCGCGGGCTGCTGGACGACACGCTCGTGTTATGGGGCGGCGAGTTCGGCCGCACGCCGACGGCCGAGGGCACGGACGGACGCGAGCATCATCCCTTCGGCTTTACGATGTGGCTGGCCGGCGGGGGCGTGCGCGGCGGAATGGTCCATGGTGC
>JAHWKJ010000530.1 GCA_019347905.1 Planctomycetota bacterium | reverse complement strand
CGGCACAAGCGAAACGCTTGTGCTACGTATCGAGCAGCGCCCGCAGCCGTTCGACTTCATCGGGCGATTCGGCGGCGGCGTCGCGGATGGCCCACGGGTCGTCCGGGCGGACGAACAGCCGCACGCGCTCTCCGGCATCATCCGGCTCGACGATTAACTGGTAGTCGCGCGTCAGCACGCTCCGCGAGCCGTCCTCCGCCTGCAAGCGAATCGACTCCCGCTCGGCCGCGGACTCTGCGCGGACGAACGGCAACAGGCTCGCGCCGTCGAAGGAATCGGGCCGCGAGACATCGAACCAGTCGAGCAGCGTCGCCGGCAAATCCACCGTTTGCACGAGCGCCCCAGAGCGCCCCAGACGCCCCGCCGGATCCAGCCGGACCAGGAGCGGCGCCTGTGCCACGTCATCGGCGAGTGTTGTGGGTTGGACCAGTCCGGGGGCATCCCTGAGCAGTCCGCTGCGCTCGCCCAGCGCCTGTCCGCGGGCTGCCGTCACAATTAAGAGACACGGCTGCCGCTCGCGAATTGGATCCAAGGCCTCCAGCAGCCGCACCAGGTGACGGTCGATCAATTCCACATACACGGCGTAGATGTCCCGCAGCGTCTGCTGATCGGTGAAGCTCAGCCGTGGATCGTCGAACGCCCGTTCGGCATCGCTGGTCTCTAACAGATCGAGCAGCTCTCGCCCGCGGTCGTCAGCGGTGGTCGCGGGATCCTCATCGGCCGCCTGACCGGACGCAGCGGAACTTTCCCCCTCCTCGCCGGCCGCTTCCGTAAGCACATCGCGCGGTGGAATCCACGGCATGGGGACGCCGCGCGACTTCAGCCAGATCAGTCGCTGCCCGCGCCCGCTCGCCTCAGAAGCGAGCGTCTCGACCGCCGCATCGATCAACCGCGCGAAGGGAACTTCATCGGCCGCGGCCTGCAACCCGTCGCGTCCGCCGACCATATCGAGGGTTCCGAAATCCTCCGGCAGCGGAACGTCGGCATCGGCGCCGCGCTCCGCCAGCAGATGCGTCTCGACACCCGCCCGGGTCAGCAATACAGCGAGCGTTTCGTGTGGGCTCTGCGGCTCGCCGGAGCGTCGCTGCAAGCGCCCGTCCCACCAGGCGTGCCGGCCCGACGTTCCGAGGAACTCGCAGTAGTGCCGGTCGAACACCACGCCTTCAGCGGCGAGCTGATCGAAGGCGGGCGTCCAGACGGAATCGTCGCCGTAACACCCCAGCATCCGCGGCGGCAGACGGTCGAAGGAGACGACGACGGCGAGCATGCGGGCGCGGGTACTCACTTGCTGCGGACGGTCACCGTGCCGTCCATGTCCATCTCCGCCCCGCCCTGCACCGATCCCGACATCTGCATGTCGAATTCGCCCGAATTCGTCCAGCCGGTTTTCTCGTCGATCCGGAACGTGCCGTCGATCGTACCGGAAATCCCGGCCGTGCTGGTCATTTTGCCGTCGACTTTAATCACCGCTTCGCCGTTCTGGCGATCGTACAGCGTATAGACGGCCTCGACCGTCATGGGCATGCCGGGATTGGCGCTCATGGTCTGCGTAACCTTCCAGGTGTCGCGGATGTCGACCGGGCGATCGGGAAGGGGGGTCATCATCTGGTCGAACGAACCCTTCATGCCTTCGAGCTGGCTGCGCATCTGTACCTGCGCCGCCGGCGGCTGGTCTGCGGACATGGCTTCTACCAGTTCGTCGACGCCCTGAACCTCCTTCGTCGTGCCATCGGGGTTCACGACGAGCGTCAGCGACCGCCCCACGAGCTGTCCGAAGGCGGCAGCCGGCTCGGGGGGGGCATCGCTGCTGCGTGAGTCGTAGTCGATGCTCATCTGGCCGGCCGAAACCTGCATGCGGACCGCGTCGTGCGTGACCTTCAACGTATGCACGCCTTGGGCATCCACGTCCACGACGTCCACGCCCAGATCCATCCCCATGCCCATATCCATCTCCATGCGCTGGCTGCCCTGCGAAACTTCGGTGGCCATCTGCATGTCGTAAACCAGCGTGAGCTTGGCGCCTTTCGGCAGGTTGATCTTGAGGGTGATCTTCTCTCCGCGCGGCTCGGGTGACTTGCCGCACCCGCTGAAGAGCGGGCAGAGAACCATCGAAAGCAGTGCCACAGCGACGGTCCGGCGACGAAACATGCAATGCTCCTCACGTGAGATGGTCGCTGCATCATATCGTGAATATCCGCCGGGGCAACGAGAGATCCAGCGCAACTGGAACGGGTGCGCTGCCGGCGATAGACTCACAATCGCGCGCGGCCGTGCCGCCGCGCAGCATCGATACCCTCGTGGCGGAACTGATTCGATGGCCCTCAGCGAGAAGCGCTGGCAGCGGCTGGGCACCCTGTGCGCCCTCTATTTCGCGCAGGGCGTGCCCTGGGGTTTCATGGCGACGGCCCTCGTCAGCTATCTCACGTCGCGCGGCGTGAGCGACGCTCAGGCCGGCGACCTGACGGCGATCGTGCTCGTGCCCTGGACGTTCAAGCTGGTGTGGGGGCCGTTGATCGATTCGCTGACGATCCGTTCGATGGGCCGCCGCCGCGCGTGGATCATCGGCGCCGAGCTGATGATGGCCTTCACGCTCCTGGGCATGGTGGCGATGGGCGACCTGACGCAGGAATTGAAGCTGCTGGGGTGGATGTTCTTCCTGCATAACTGCTTCGCCTCGCTGCAGGACGTCAGCACCGACGCGCTGGCCGTCGATATCCTGCCCTTCTCGGAACAGGGGCCGGCCAATGGCCTCATGTGGGGCTCGAAGCTGCTCGGGAAGGGACTGGGCGCCGCGGTGATGGCCTGGGTTATGGACCGCTGGGGTCTGCCGACAGCGGTCTGGGTGCAGTTCTTTCTGCTGGTGAGCGTGATGCTGTTTCCGCTGTGCTTTCTGGAACGGCCGGGGGAAAGGCGATTCCCCTGGAGCCGCGGCCGTGCCATGCCCGCTCTGGGAGCTCCCGACGGAGACGTCCGCAATCCCGCTCTCGTGCTCAAGGATCTCGGCAAAGGTTTCTCGCTGACGGCGACGGCGGCGTTCGCGGTGTTCGGAACCGTGAAGCTGGTCGGCTCGGGCGTCAACGAAATCGTAAACAAGACCCTTTACACGCAGAAGCTGGGCTGGGGCTATGTCGAATACTCGGGCGTGCTGGGACTCTACAGCATTCCGCCCGTGCTGCTGGCGGCTCTCGCGGGCGGATACATGGCCAATCGTTTCGGACGGCGCAACGTCATCGTCGTCGGGTTCGGCGGATACGCCCTGGTGGCGGTGGCGTTTGCCGTTTGTCCGGGGCTGTGGCACGAGCGGTGGTTCACAACCAGCTATTTGTTGGCCACGGAGGGCCTGCTGGCGATGGGCTCCGTCGGGTTTCTGTCGATGGCGATGCGTCTTTCGTGGACGACCTCGGCGGCGACCATGTTTACCACCTACATGACGCTCTCAAACGTGGGTCACGTCGTCGGGAACAAGCTCGCGGGCCCAGTGCGGCAATGGTTAACGTTCGACGTCGGCGATTCGCTCGTCGGCGTTCTCACGTTCGTGCCGCTGTCTGAGCCGGCGGCAGCGACGCTGGCCTACCAGCCGGTGTTCTGGTTCGTCGCGCTGGCTTCGCTGTGCCCGCTGTTCCTGCTGCCGCTAGTGGAACCGGCCCGCGTGGACGACGCGCGGGCGCCTGCGCTCGCCCCCAGCCCGGTTTAGCCGCGACTCGCACGCCGTAGTGCAAGCTGGCAGCTTGCCTCGTCGTCGGAGCGGCACAAGCTGGCAGCTTGTGACTACGCTCCTCTGGCGAGTCGCGGCTAAACGAATACGGTTCAACTGCTGGCGCTGCGATACCGGCGGAGCGACCACTGGAACACGCGCCGTGAGAGGAACAGCCCCGCCACCGCGGAGCCGACCGCAACGGCCGTCAGCCAGGAGGGCTCCAGCGGCTTCGAGAGCAGCACGCGCGCGGGCACCGTGACCACCAGCAGGATGGGGATGATGTACGTGAACGAGAACTGCAACACGTCGCCCGCCGCCCATTCCGAACTGCCGTGCCCCGTGGGGCTGCTGTAAATGCTGCGGGGATAGCGGGCGAACACGGTCACGTAGAACCAGAAGTCGTACAGGCTCTGGTTGCGTCCGAACCAGATGCTCGTCGCCGCCAGTGCAATCATCAGGCTGTAAAAGAACGCGACGCCCGTCGTGAGCAGCACCAGATACATGCCCACTTCCACAGGCCCGATGTGGATGGGCCGGCCGAGCGCGTCGATCCGCCACAGCGAATAAGCCAGCAGCGCCCCCGCCAGCAGCACCTGGTTCAGCATCGCCACGTTCACTTTCTCGAACTAAATGAGAAACTGCGTGTCGATCGGCTTCAAGAGCACGAAGTCCAGGTCTCCCGTGCGGATCAGCTCGCTGAAGTTCGCGCAATTCGGCATGAAGAACTTATCGACCAAGGCGTTGATCAGCATCCCCGTGGCCATGAACGCGAAATACTCTTCGCGGGTCCA
>JAHWKJ010000529.1 GCA_019347905.1 Planctomycetota bacterium | reverse complement strand
TCGCGGCGGCGAGGCGGATGATCTTCCAAGGGACGCCATCCCCTGTGCGACCTGGAGTCGATGTGGAGGGTACGGCCGCGGGCTTCGCGCGAGGCGTCGCCGGCACCCGCGCTGTGCCTTCCAGCACCACGTGGTACGCGACGTGGGCCTGCGAATACGAATTGATGCCGGCATACACGCGACCGTCGTCGTTGAGACCGGGCACGGGCTCCCGACGGCGGACGAGCTTGAGCGGCAACGCGTCTCCCGCGAGTTGTTCGACGGGCCGTTCGGGACCGGCATTCGGCGGAAATTCGGCCCGCTCCAGTTCGGCCGCGGCTTTCAGAAGCTGGACGGCTCCGCTTGCCCCGCCGAGGTTGCCGAACTGGGCCGCCACCGTGCCCACCCGCAGCGACTCCTCGTGGCTCCGCGCGCCATACGTCTCCCGCAAGGCCGAAAGCTCCGCCCGGTCCAGCTTCGCGATGCCTGTGGAAGACGCCTCGACCGCCGCCACCGATTCCGGCGTTAGGCCGGCGTCGGCCAGCCCGCGGCGGATGGCCTCAGCCGCGCCCTCTTCGAGCAACGCACGACGTGCCACGCCCACGCCGCGGATGATCGCGTGGATGCGATCGCCATCGCGTTCGGCATCGCACAAGCGCTTGAGAATCAGCACACCCACGCCGTCAGCGGGCACGCAGCCGTCGGCGTCGGCGGCGAAGGGTCCGCGGGGAGTCCCTCGCGAAAGTTGTCCGGTCCGTGCCAGCGCTTCGTAGGTGGCGAACCCCGCCGAGCGGTGGCCGGCCGCACAGATCATCAGGTCGCAATCGCCGGCGCGGAGGATGTCGATGCACGAATGCAGTGCCGCCATCGCCGAGGCGTCGCCCGAATCGACCGCGACGGCTCCGCCCATCAGATCGAACGTCTTGGTGATCCGCGAAGCCAGGGTGCTGGCCGTGAAGCTGCCCGTCTCGTCGATGAGCGCCGGCAGGGCCTGGAGCAGAAGGTCCTCGTAGTCCGCACACACGCGGGCGATCTGGTCTTCCGGCACGCCGCGCTGTCGCAAGTTCAGCGTCAGCTCGCGCTGAAACTCCGGCAGCCCGAGTCCCATCTGAAGCTGGTCGGCGAACTCGCCGCCGAAGATCGTGCCGACGATGACGCCGGTGCGCGTTCTGTCGTACGGCTTCCGATCGTAGCCGGCATCCTTCAGAGCCTGGTCGGCTGCGTCGAGCAGCATGAACTGCAATGGATCGGCGCTGGCGACCTGCTTGGGCGGGACCTTGTGCTTCTTCCAGTCGTACTCGAAACCGGTGATGAAGCCGCCGGTTGCGGTCGGCACCGTCCATAACTCGTCGCTGCCGGGCTTGAGGCCGATCGAGGTGTCCCAGCGTTCGGGCGGCACGGTGGTCTTCTGGTCGCGACCCTCGCGCAGCACGTCCCACAGGTGCTCGATGGTCCTCGCCCCCGGCAGCACCGCGCCGACGCCGACGATCGCCACCGGCTCGCGCCGGTAGTCGCGCCGCTCGTTCGGCTTGCCGGAGCTCTCGTGCGCTGTGGGGGATTGCTCGATTGCGGCCGCAAGCTTGCGACTGGCGCTGTGCACGTGCTCGTCGAGTATGACGTGAACGTTGAGGCCACCGATGCCGAACGCGTTGACGGCCGCACGCCGCGGAACGCCGGGCGCGGGCGCGTCCCAGCGTGTCGGTTCCAGGGGGACGTAGAACGGGACCTGATCCCAGTCGATCGTGGGGTTCAGTTGCCGGACGTTGATCTGGTGCGGAATGACTCCCTGCTGCATCGCCAGCACGGTCTTCACCAGGCTGGCCAGGCCGGCGGTCTCGAGCGTATGGCCGACGTTGGCCTTCACGCTGCCCACAGGGATTTTACGGCCGCCGGTGATCTCGCCGGCGAGCACCCGCGTGAGCGCGCCGATCTCCGTCGCATCACCGACCTGTGTCGAGGTGGCGTGCATCTCGATGTACTGCAGGTCGTCGAGCTTGAGTCCCGGTCCATAGGCCCGGCGAATGGCTTCGATCTGCCCTTCCTGCCGCGGCGCCCACAGGCTCTTGCCCTTGCCGTCCGAGGCGATGCCGATGCCGCGGATGACGGCCTGGATGCGGTCTCCATCGGCCAGTGCCCGCTCCAGCGTCTTTACGCACAGCGCGATGTAGCCCTCAGAGGCCACCAGACCGTCGGCGTCGGCGTCGAAGGGCCGCGTGCCGCACGGGCTGACCGACTGCGCCTGCGAGAACAGCACCAGACAATCGGAATGCACGTACGACGCGCCGCCGACGAGCGCCATCTCCACCTGCCCGTGCTGGAGCGCGCGGGCCGCGTGTCCCAGCGCCCGCAGCGAAGAGGCGCAAGCGGCGTCGAACGACATCGACGGCCCGTCCAGATCCAGCCCGCGGGTGATGACGGCCGCCGCGTGATACGCGTTGCCGCACATGCGAATCGACGGGTGATCGACGGTGAACCGATCGCGGAACAGCCGCACCATCTGCTCGATGACCTCGTCGGTCCTGCCGCCGACGAGTTCACTGAATCCTGGAATCTTCCGCAGGTACTGGGCGGCGTGCGCGACCTGCCGCGCGTAGATCACGCCGCCGGCCAGCGCGCTCGGCGGGGTATGGCCGATGTAGACGCCGACGCGCCGGGTGGGGAGCCGGTAGGGGTCGATGCCGCCGTGGCGGAACGCGTTCGCCGCCACCTCGAACAGTTTCAGGTGAACTTTGTGCGATTGCTCGATCAACTCGTCCGGCAGCGGGTTCTTCCGGTGGTCGAAGGGCGTGTCGGGGACGTAGCCGCCCAGTCTGGTGTACGACTTCGTGCGGCGGCCTTTCTCCGGGTGGTAGTACAGTTCCGCATCGAAGCGCTCGGGCGGCAGGGGGCCCAGCGCGCTTGCGCCCTCGGAGAGCAGCCGCCAGTACGCATCGAGATCGTCGGCCCCGGGCAGCCGGCAGGCCATCCCGACGATTGCCAGCGGGATGTCGGCGACGTGAGTCATGGGAGGGTCGAGAGTCGAGGGCCAGCAGGCCCACGGATTGCATCCCGTGGGCTTTCGAGCGTGAAAAGACAATCCCCAGAGGCCTCGCGGTGGTTACACGGCGACTTTGGCGGCGGAGCCTTCGAGGAATGCCAGCACGTGCCGCAGCGTGGGGAAGTCGTCGAGCGAGAGATCGTCCCCGCCGGCGGTGGAGATCTCGAAGTGTTCCGCGAGTTCTCCAAAGAGCTGGGCCTTCTTGATGCTGTCGATGCCGAGGTCGGCTTCGAGATCGGCGTCCAGCTCGACCATCTCCTCCGGGTAACCCGTCTGCTCGACGACGAACTCGATCAGGAACCGCTCCAGGTCGGGTGAGGATTGAAGGGGGTCAGACCCCTTTGCGGCTCCAGCGTGTCCCGATGCTCTCAATCGCTCGTCCGCAAAGGGGTCTGACCCCATTTGGGGAGCGGGCAGGGAAGCGCTCGTCGCGGCGCCGCTGGTTTGGAGAAACTCCATCACGTGGCGCAGCGTGGGGAAATCGTCGAGCGACAGATCATCGCCCGCGGCGGCCGAAATCTCGAAATGCTCCGCGAGCTCGCCGAAGAGCTGAGCCTTCTTGATGCTGTCGATGCCCAAATCGGCTTCGAGGTCGGCATCCAGCTCGACCATCTCCTCCGGGTAACCCGTCTGCTCGACGACGAATTCGATGAGGAATCGCTCCAGATCGGGCGCGGAGTCCAGGCTCACGCGTTCGGGCCCGCGGGCTTCTTTGGAGGCAACGGGCGCCGAAACGGCGACAGCCGCGGGCGGAGCAGCCGGTTCGGGACGGGTGGACACGCTTGGCGCGGCCAAGGCGACTGACGACGCAGGGGTGGCGGCCGGTGCCGCTACGGGCGCCGGTGCCGAATTCCGCTCCAGAAAGCCCTTCACGTCGCGCAGCGTGGGGAAATCGTCGAGGGAGAGATTCTCGCCCGCCGCGGCGGAAATCGAAAACTGGTCGGCCAGCTCCGCGAACAGTTGGGCTTTCTTGATGCTGTCGATGCCCAGGTCCGCCTCCAGATCGGCGTCGAGATCGACCATCTCCTCGGGATAGCCGGTCTGCTCGACGACGAACTCGATCAGGAATCGCTCCAGATCCCGCGGAAGGGGGTCAGACCCCTTTGCGGCTCCAGCGTCTCCCGATCCCCTGAATCGCTCGTCCGCAAAGGGGTCTGACCCCGTGGCGGACTGGGCGGGCGAAACCGCAGGCGGGAGAGTCACCGGGGCAGAAGCCGGCGCCGGTGCAACCGGCGGCGCGACCGCCGTAGCGGCCGTGCTGGAATGCCCGTTGCCGTTGGCATGCGCAGCGGCCGGCCGACCGTTCGGCCGCGACGGCTCGCGTGGATTGAAATCCACGCTACCCCCAGCGGGCGCGGCCGCCGGTTCCTGACCCTGCTGCGCCCGCTCGCGCATCTTCTGCTTGCGGCGCTCGGTGGCGTCGAAGTGAATGATCCGCGGTTCCGCCTCTCCGTTCGTTGACCCACTGTGTGTT
>JAHWKJ010000528.1 GCA_019347905.1 Planctomycetota bacterium | reverse complement strand
ACCGGTCCTTGGGCGTTTCGCGGCTTCCTTTCCGCTCGGACGCAATCCCAACCACCCCCCCCGCGCGGCCGGCCGGGGGGGGGGCACCGGGGAGGCGCGCACTGTGGCCCGCAATATCGCCCCCGGTGGGGTTTTTTTGCGGTTGGGCGCGCCGCATGCGGGTTGGGGGTTGTGGTTGGGGGGTTGGGGGTTGCGGGGGGGGGTTGCGGGTTGGGGGTCGAGGCTTGAGGGTGACGGTGAGGCGCGTGGAGGGAGGAAGACGCCGCGAACCACGCTTGCGTCTGACCCTCAACCCTCAACCCTCAACTCTCAACCAGCAGCGCCATCCCGTCGGCGCCGGTGTCGGCGGCACCGCTCAGCGTACCCGATTGCTCGTCGATGGCAATTGCGTGCACGAGGCCGAGGCCGCCGTGGCTCCGCGGCAGCTTCTCGCAGGGGTGCCGGCGGCGGACTTCCGCACACACCACCTCCGGGATGCGGGCCTGGCAAACGATGTTGTCTCCCTGGCAGTCGAAGCGCGGCGCATGCACGGCGTCGGCGATGCTCATGCCGAAATCGAGCCGGTTCAGGATCACCTGCAAGACCGAGGTAATGATCCGCGTCGCTCCCGGCGCTCCCAGCACGAGCACGGGGCGGCCGTCTTTGAGCACGAGCGTGGGCGTCATCCCCGTGGTGCGGCCTTTGCCGGGGGCGATCGAGTTCGGCCGCCCGGGCCGCGGATCGAAGTTCACCATCGAGTTGTTGTACATGAAGCCCAGGCCCGGCGAGATCACACCCGATGACGACCCCAGCGAGTGCGTCAGCGAGACGCAGTTCCCATCGGCATCGACAACGGTGATTTGCGTGGTGTCGGGGCTGTCGTGCTGATCGCGGCCAACGTCAATCGCGTCGCCGCCCTCGATCCGCTGGCGCCATTCGGCCGCACGCTCCTTCGAGATCATCCACTCCAGCGGCACATCGCGAAACGCGGGGTCTGAAAGATGGGCGTTGCGATCGGCGAACGCCGCTTTCATCGCCATCGACACGCGGTGAATGTACGCGGGCGTGTTGTGCCCGAGGGCCGCCACGTCCCAGCCTGCAAGGATGCCCAGCATCGCAGCCAATGTCGGCCCGCCGTGCGGCGGGTGCGAACCGACAATCGTATAGCCACGATACGTCGTGACCACCGGCGGCGCGCTGCGCGTGCGGTACGAGGTGAGGTCGTCGGCCGTCACCCACGAGTCGTGGGCCGCGAGGTCGTCGGCGATCTCGCGGGCGAGACGGCCAGTGTAGAAGTCGTCGGGGCCGTCGTCGATCAGCCGCTGGAGCGTGCGGCCGTAATCGGGGTTTTGCAGCCGTTCGCCGGTTTCATAGGGCGACCCATCTTCCTTGAGATACAGCCGCCGCGCCTCCGGCGTCACGTGCAGCTTGAGGAAGGGCGAAGAGCCTTCGTAGTACATCGGCGGCTCTTTCCAGCGGTTCGCCAGATGCGCCGTGAGCGTGTACCCCTCATGGGCGATTGCGACGGCCGGGGCCAGGAGGTCTGCCAGGCTGCGAGTGCATTCTGTGCGGACGATCTCGTCCATGCCGCGGACCATGCCGGGCGTGCAGATCGACTGGTAGCCCTGCTCGTTCACCTTGCCTTCGAGAAAGAAGCCCCAGCCGCCGGGATTGGGGCGAATGAGCGCACGCTCCCACATCTCGGGCGTCACGCGGGATCCGGCGAGGGCCGGGGCATCGAGAACAGGCGAAGGCTCGCTCGCCCCGCCGCTGTGGCTTACCAGCAGCAGGTAGCCGCCAATGCCGCACGAATGCGGATCGATGATGAACTGCACGGCGGCCGCCGCGATGGCCGCATCGAAGGCGTTGCCGCCGCCGGCGAGGATCTTCGCGCCTTCCTCAACGGCCAGCGGCTGCGGCGCGACGATCATCGCGGGCATGGAGGGTCGAGAGTCAAGGGTCGAGGGTCTAGAGCCAGAGGAGGATAGACGGTCGAGAGCCGGCAGGGGAGTTGAGGTTCGAGGATCGCGGATCGAAACCAGAAGTCGCTTGGGATGTGGGTTGGCTTTCGTAGCTCCTCCGGCCCTCGACTCTCGACTCCTTTCTGGCCCTCGACTCTTGACTCTCGACCCTCCCTAAAGCTCGCCGCGGTTCTGCGGTGCAAGCTGCTTGGTGTTGCGTTCGATGGCCAGCACCACCGTCCGCTGCTGTTCGCCATCGGGAGTGATGGCGATGGTGGGGATGACCTGCCGCCCCTCGGGCAAGGCAAATCGCAGACAGAACGTGCCATCTGCGCCGACGGCGACCGGCTCTCCCAGGCAAGTCAGGGCCGCGTCGGGATGCGTCTGTCCGCGAACGACCAGCTCCGTTTCCAGTACCACGCCGAAAGGATGGCCGGCGGCCTCGCCGTCTTCGACAGCGCGGGCGGCGCGGCTGCGCAGCCGCTCCTTCACGAACAGCGCCGAGTCTGTTCCAGGCGCGCCCTCCGCGCCGCGGGTCGACTCTTGGGGGCGCGCCGGACGGCCGAGGCTGTCTCCCGGACGCGGCATGCGCACCGCCCGCGAGCGGACGAGGGCGAAGAACTTCCCGCTGTGCGTGCGATAGCCGATGGCCAGCCGATACGTGCGCGGCGGATTCTCGACCGGCACATACCAGTGATCGACGGCACCATGAATCTCGACGTCGCGGACCCACTGCTTGGACGAGGGGGTCGCCTCGCCGTCAATCTGTTCGTAGACGCGAATGACCGGCACCGCCTGATGCCACTCGGCGGACAAAGCCGCTTCGGCGCGCTCCAGGCTGCGCGGGGAGAGCGACCAGCGGCAGTGGATCCACCACGGATCGGTCGCTTCGGCGGAGAGCCTGTCGGCGGGTGCCGAGCGATCACCGTTGGAGTTCCCGGCCGACAGCCGCCTCAGGACGGCGCGGGTCAACGAACCGCGTGCCAGTTCGGGCAGGGCCGCGCCCCGGCCGTTGGCGGCGGGACTTTTCCGCCGCCGGCGCCGCTCGTGGCGGACGAGCGCCTCGATCAACTCGTCCTTCCGCATGGCGTGCCAGCCGACCACGTTGCGGCTTTTGGCCAGGGAGGCCAGTTGCTTGCGGGTCTGCGTTTTCAGGTGGCTCTGTGTCATTCCGCGTCAACTCCGACAAGGTTCCGTAGAAGCGGCCCGTACTCTCCGGAAACAGTCGCAGTCGTCCCTGACGCGTCTGCGCGGATCAAATCCTCCGGGCGAATTGCAGATTTTGGCTCAATGTGCAGACAATTTGACAAAGGCAGCCAGACACGGCTGGTCGCGGCGGAGCGGTGCGCCTGCCGGCGCAGCCCCCATCCGCCGACGAACGTCGCCAGGCCCTGGCCGTTGATTCTGTCCAGAAAAGTCGACGCGGATCCCGGCAGGGAGAGCCGCATTCAGGGAACGGAATGCTATCAGACAAAGCCCCGAACGGGGCGCAGTGACTGGAAGAGTTGCATCCTTTGTACCAGCGCCGGCGGAATTCTTCAATCGACCGGCCGCGTATACACGACTTCCATGACCCGCGTCTGCTCTTTGTCGCGGTCCACAATGCCCAGGTCGTGGATCTCGAACACGTGGCGGTCTTTGCCCAGCCGCAGCACGTACTTGGTCGCTTTGTCGTGCTCGCCGGTCAGGAACTCGTCCATCGTCCCCACGAATGTGACGACCGTGCCCGAGCGGTCCAGCAGTCCCTCGGAATGCAGCACCGCCGTGCTCATGTTGTCGAACCAGACGCTCGTGTACTTCTTCTTAAAGTTGTCGTAGCCGAACATCCCCAGCCCCTCGTGCGGCAGCCCGAACATCTTGCCGGCCGTGCGCTGCTGGAGATAGCGGCCGCCCAGGATCCACTCGAAGACGGCGGTGCCCTTCGATTCGACCGCGGGGCCTTCCGGACCGGCCATCCACAGCCGTGTGGTCGTCTCCCATTTACCCACCAGCGGGTTGAACACGTCGTGCTGCTTCCCCGGCGTCGCGACTTCCATCCAGCGCTTCATCATCTCCTGCTGGTCGAGCGTCCGCTTCGGCGGCTGGTCCTGCGACAGCACGGGAATGGAAGCCGCGACGGTGATCGCGACTGCCGCCGCAAGAGCGGCCATCAAGAGCCTGATCATGTGTGGTGTCTCCGGGAATCTGAACCGATTGCCAGAGCCGGTCCGGTGGCAGAGCAGGTTCCAGGTATCGCGTCTGGCGAAGCGCCGAGCGCGGACCGGCAACCTTGCGGACCTCATGTCGCACCGCCCGAGTATGCGCGATGCCGCTCAGCTTCTCCAGACGACCGCTCCGCGGCCGGTTCCCAGCTGCAGCACAAGCATGTCTTATGCAAGTTCCGGCCGACCCTTTCGATTGAGAGGGGGCGACGACTGCGGCTCATTGTTAGTCGGACGGGGCGGCCCTGCGACCTTTTTGGAAACCTTCTGGAAATTCCGCGTCCGCTGTCGTCGCGCTTTGCGTTCTTTAACATAGCGGCCTTTCGCTGCCTCCTTTCGCAGCACCCATCCTTGA
>JAHWKJ010000527.1 GCA_019347905.1 Planctomycetota bacterium | reverse complement strand
GCGGAGTCGAGTGAATCGGGCAGACGCGCTTACTTACTCGACCGAAATCACCTGCCGAATTTCCGGCTGACCGTATCGCGCCGCGCCGGTCAGCACTTGCAGGTTGTCGAGAATCTGCGACTGCCCGGAACTGTGAGTGTGTCCGCAGAGAACGGTCATCCGCTTCCCGGGATGGGCCTGCATGATCTCGACGAGTGCCTCGCCCACCGCCCGGCAGGTGAAATGCGGGGCCCAGTTGCTGTCGGAGAGCCGCCCTTCTCGCCCAGGACGATATTGAGCTTGCCGGCGGCGGCGACTCTTTCCAGGACCTCCAGCTCGCGCAGCCGCATCAGGACCGCGTTGTCCGGCACGGCGGGAACCGGCAGCATCCCCTCTGCCGGCGGGCGCCGGCTCAGATGACGTTGGTCCAGTGATCGCGGCCGGCTTCTTTGTTGACGACGGGCGAGCGGCCGAACTCGCCCAGCATCAGCACCAGCGTCTTGTCGAGGAGGCCGCGGTTTGCGAGGTCAGTCACCAGGGCATAGAGTGCCCGATCGACGCGCGGCAATAGCGGTTTCAGGCCCTTCTCGATGCCGCCCCAGCGCACGTTGTCGCCGTGATGGTCGAAGTAGCCCCAGGCGCCGCTGACGAGCACGAAGGTCACGCCGCACCGGCACCCGGGGACTGGCCTTCAAGCACTCGCGGCAGAACCAGCCCACCCGCGCCGGCGAGACCCGCCTGGAGGAACCAGCGTCGCGAGCCCGCGTGGAGCAGGTTCGACACGGGCGGGACCAAGGCGTCGTTCTGAAGCCCCCGCTGATGAACGTGGCGGTGGAGGTCGGCACGGCGCTGAACGGTCATGTCTTCATCTCCATCTCCGGAGCGGCCGATTGACTTTGCGTATTCGACGGCCAGTCGACTTACAGTCTCGATGTCGCATCAACGACCGCCAATCTGGCGTGCATTGTGGGCAACGCCGCTGAAGGGGTCAACGCAGTAGCGGTCGCCATTCAGTACGATGCGCGAGCGGTGCGGATTATTTCGTCTTTCGCGGTTTGTCGCGTCCCCGCCGGGCCAGTTGGCCAATCAGCCGGTCGACCTCGTCTGTGTCCGCGAAGCGCTCTCGGCTCCTGGCGGTTGTCGCGGCGCTCCGGGCGGCTAGAATTTGCGGCGGAAGGATTCCGTTTGCCGCTGTTCCCCCAGGAGATGCCCCCGCGATGGCCCGCCTGACGCAGGCCGACCTGGCCGAAATCAATCGCACGTTCGAAGAGCGCACGCCGCAGGAGCTCATCCGCTGGGCCAGGCACGTGTTTGGCGAGCGCCTCGCGGCCCTGTCGTCGATGCAGGAGTCCGGCAGCGTCGTCTGCCACATGCTGCATTCGCTGAAGTTCGACGTGCCGGTGCTGTTCGTCGATACGGGCGTGCTCTTTCAGGAGACGCTCGACACCCGCGACCGCATCAGCCGGGAGTACGGCCTGCGGATCGAGACGCTCGTGCCGGAAAAGACGATGGAACAGCAGACGGCCGAATTGGGTATCCTGTACCTGACGCCGGAAGGGCAGCACCAGTGCTGCGATTTGCGGAAGACGCAGCCGCTGGTGAAGCAGGCCGGCCGCTTCGACGCGCTCATCGGCAGCCTGCGCCGCAGCGACGGCGGCAAGCGCGAGCAGTGCCCGATCCTGGCCATCGATCCCCGCATGAACTGCGTGCGCATCAACCCGCTGGTCAATCTCACGCAGGAACAACTCGACGCCTACATCGCCGAGCACCACGTGATCCTGAACCCGCTGCACGCGCAGGGCTACTCGACCATCGGCTGCAACCGCTGCACGACGCCGGTGCTGCCCAACGAACCCAAGCGTGCCGGTCGCTGGCGGCACCTGGGGCCGTGGTCGGTTTACTGCGGGATCAATCCCACCGACCTGGACGGCGGCGAAGGGGCGCCCGCGGTGGAGTTCCCCATCGAGCTGATCGATCGCGTGCTGGGCCGCGCCACGGACTTCGTCATCTGACATGCCGCCCCTCGCCGAAGCTATCTCGGAAGCGCCGTCCCCCCCGGCGGCTGACGCCGCTCGGCTCGCCCCGGCTGAGCTCGCGCGAGATGGTTCGGCCGGAGCGAGCGACGAGGGGTCGCGGCCGATGAAAGCCGGACGGGAAGCCTCTTCGTCGGAACGAGCCGAAGTTGCGCTCCCGTCCGGCGAAGAGTCGTGCGCGGAGCCGCGAGTGGATGCGTCACCGGAACGTTCCAGCTTCTGGCTGCGCCGCGGCGATCAACTGGTGCTGGGCTGCGTGCTGTGCGTCGCGATTGCGCTGGCCGCCGCGCACTGGGCGCGATTGAGCGGCTGGGGCCTGCGGCCGATCGAGATCGAACAGCTTCCCGAGCGCCGTCTGGCATATCGGCTCGACATCAACGAGGCGACGTGGGTCGAGTGGCTGCAGCTTCCCGGCGTGGGCGAGGTGCTCGCGCGGCGGATCGTCGAGGATCGCCAGCAGCGGGGCCCCTTCGCCACGATCGACAGCCTCTCGCGAGTGAGAGGCGTGGGGCCGAAGACGGTGGAGCGGCTGCGCCCGTGGCTGACCGTTCGATCCCACTGAGACGCTGTAGTGTGGATTTCAATCCACACGACCGGACTTCTTTAGACGCTCGCCTGCCATTGAACATTGGCCGTGTGGATTGAAATCTACACGACGCACTTTCGAGACGCACACACTCACCTCTGGGGACCGACGATTATGCGTCTGGCACGTTACGTCGCGTCGGGCGGCCCTGCGGGCGTTGCCGTCATCGAGGGCGAGACTTGCCGCCCTCTCGACCTGCGAGCGGCCGGACTTCAGGCGCTGGCGGACATTCTGCACGACGCCAACCCGCCGGCACTCGCGCGCGTGCTCGCCGCAGACGACGGTCCCGCACTGCCACTCGACGCCGTGCGGCTGCTCGCGCCCGTCGACCGGCAGGAAATCTGGGCTGCCGGCGTCACCTACAAGCGCAGTCAGCAGGCCCGCATGGAAGAATCGGAAACGGGGGCGTCGCACTACGATCGCGTCTACACGGCCGCCCGCCCCGAATTGTTCTTCAAAGCGGCGGCCCAGCGCGCCTGCGGGCCCGGCGACGCGGTGCGCGTCCGCAGCGACAGCCACTGGAGCGTGCCCGAGCCGGAGTTCACGCTCGTCATCTCGCCCGCACTGAAGCTGGTGGGCTATACGGTGGGCAACGACATGTCGGCCCGCGACATCGAGGGCGAGAACCCGCTGTACCTGCCGCAGGCGAAGGTTTACGACGGGTCGTGCAGCGTCGGGCCCTGCGTCCTGCTGGCGGACGGGCCGCTGGACCGCACCGCGACCCGCATCGTGCTATCGATCGACCGCGGTGGACGCGAGGTCTTTCGCGGCGAAACGAACCTCGACCAAATGGCCCGCAGCTTCGAGGATCTCATTGACTGGCTGGGGCGCGAATGCAGCTTCCCGCAGGGGGCGCTGCTGCTCACCGGCACGGGCATCGTGCCGCCGGACGAGTTCACCCTCGAAGACGGCGACGTGGTGGCGATCGAGATCACCGGTATCGGCCGGCTGGTGAATCCGGTGGTGAAGCGCACCGGCGAATCAGCCGGCACGGGCTGAGTCACCGACTGCGATCCTGCGACACCGAGGGAAGGGGTCGAAGGTCGAAAGGGTCGAAGGTCGAAAGGGCCGGAAAGACAGCCTCGCAAGTCGAACGTAGACACTTCACGTCTGGCCTATTCGACCGTTTCGACCTTCGACCCTTTGGACCCCTCCCGCTGCCTGCCTTCTGCCGCCGGCAACAATTGCCCTCCCTCGCGCAGGAACAACTCTGCTGGAGCGGCTACGTTCGCAAAGCGCTGGATCGCGCCGGAGGGCCAGCGGACGGTCAGCTCGTCGATTCGATCCGCCGTGCCGATGCCGAAGATCAGCCGCCGCTCGTTGCTGGCCTGATAGCCGTCGCCCGCGGTGAGTTGCCGAACGATCGCGCGCTCACCGAAGCGGGCTTCGACCGTGGTGCCGATGGCGTCGCGATTCGACTGCACTCCGAACAGCCGCAGCGAGAGGAAGCGGCCGGCATCGGGGGTGGTGTTCGTCAACAGCGCCGAGTCGTCGTACAAATGTCCGACAACGAGGTCGTCGCGACCGTCCCGGTTCCAGTCGAGCCGCGCGACGGGTCGTCCCAGCCATTCTCCGCGGAAGTACGGGCCGAGAGGGCGCGCATCGGCCTCGACGAACTGCCGGCCGTTCCAGCGGAACAATTGCGGCGGCATTCGGTAGGGCTTGCCGTCCTGGCGCAAGTCGTCCACGTGACCGTTCGACACGAACAGTTCGAGTCGCCCGTCAAGGTCGGCGTCGAGGAACTGCGTGCCAAATCCCAGCACGTCCAGCGTGGGACGCTCCAGACCGAGCGCGCGCGTGGCGTCTTCGAAGGTGCCCGCGCCCAAGCCGAGATACAGCGTGTTCGATTCGGCCAGGAAATTCGTGACGTGCACATCGAAGAGTCCGTCATCATCGACGTC
>JAHWKJ010000526.1 GCA_019347905.1 Planctomycetota bacterium | reverse complement strand
CATCAGAAACGCCCCGCTCACGCCCGGCAGAATCATGGCGCAGATCGCCAGCGTCCCGCACACGAAGATGTACCACAGGCCCTCCGGCGGCGACTGCAGGAACTCCATCCCCACAAACAGCCACGCCGCCACCACGGCCGCCGCCAGCAGCACGGCCCGCAGCGCGCTCCAGCGGCCGATCATCCGCGCTACGATCCAGCTCGAAGCCAGAATCAGGCCGAAGAACACGGCGAACGTGTGCTGCCGCTGGTTTTCGAGCAGCCAGTGCATCAGCGAAGCGAGACAGACGATGCCCGTGCCGATGCCGATGAGCAGCGCCCCCAGAAATCCGGCGTCCACATGGGCTGCGGCCGCCAGCCATTCCCGCCGCCGCAGGTGCCCGAAGAACGTGAGATTGAAGCGGCTGACCGCCGTGACGAGCCGTTCGTAGATGCCCAGAATCAGCGCGACCGTGCCGCCAGAGACGCCGGGAATGATGTCGGCCGCGCCCATCAGAAAGCCGTGGCCGATGAACACGAGATCGCGGCGGGGGATCACTTGTCGAAGGCGGGGGCGGTTGCGAAAGTAGGGTTTGCCGTGTCGCGTACGTGCCGTCCGCGCGAAGTGTAGCCGCCCGGCGAGTGGGTCGAAACCGTCTCGGCCGTGGGAGAACAACGATTAAAGGCCCCGGATTACGTTCCGGTCTCGATGTCCGCCGCGTGTGGCGCTGCCCGAACTGCGGCCGCGTGAGGCGCGCGGGCGGGGCCGTTACGTCCTCGCGGTGCGGCTGCACGCCCGGCGGGACATGGATGGAACTGATCGAGGAACCCCGCCCCGGCCGCGGCAACCGTCCACACGAGCCCGACGCGAACGTCCCGCCCGACGCCGGCGAACTCCCGCCCCCGCCCGGCCTTTCCGAAGAACAAGCTCCCGATTGAAAGCACGGATGTCCGCTTCCGACATCGTCATCCGCGGCGCGCGCGAGCATAACCTGCGCGACGTCGATCTCATCCTGCCGCGGAACCGCTTGATCTGCATGACCGGCGTCAGCGGCTCGGGCAAGAGCTCGCTGGCGTTCGACACGCTGTATGCGGAAGGCCAGCGGCGGTACGTCGAATCGCTGTCGAGCTACGCCCGGCAGTTTCTGGGGCAGATGCCCAAGCCTGACGTCGACGCCGTCAGCGGGCTGGCGCCATCGATCTCGATCCAGCAGAAGACGGCGGGCCGCAATCCCCGCAGCACCGTCGGCACCATCACCGAGATCTACGACTACCTGCGGGTGCTGTTCGCGCGGGTGGGAACGGCCCACTGCCCGCGCTGCGACCGTCAGATCACCGCCCAGACGCCCGAGCAGATCATCGACGCCATCGCCACGCTGCCGGAGGGGATGAAGTACCAGGTGCTAGCCCCGGTGATCCAGCAGCAGAAGGGCGAGTACCGCGACCTGTTCGAGGATTTGCTGAAGCGCGGCTACCTGCGGGCGCGGGTTGACGGCCGGCTGGTCGAGCTGACCGAGAAGCTGAAGCTCGACCGCCACATGAAGCACACGATCGAAGTCGTCGTCGACCGGCTCGTCGCCGGCAAAACGCAGCGCTCGCGGTTGGCGGAAGCCGTCGAGCAGGCCCTGCGACTCTCCGGCGGCACGTTGATCGTCAGTGCGCAAACAGAAGAGACGCAGGGTGCCACTGGCGGCTCGTCCGCCAGTGCGAGCGCGGAACCCGCTTCGAAACACGGGTGGACAAGCCACCCGTGCCACCCGGACGTCGGCGAACAACTCTACAGCGCCCACTACGCCTGCACGCACTGCCAGATCGGCTTCGAGCCGCCAAGCCCGCAGCTCTTCAGCTTCAACAGCCCGCTGGGCATGTGCCTCGACTGCAACGGCCTGGGCATGCGGCACGACTTCGTCATCGAGCGGCTCGTGCCGGACGACGGCCTTTCGATCCACGCGGGGGCGATCGAGTTGCTCGGGCCGTTCAAGCAGGTTGGCCGCTGGCGGCGACACATCTATCAGGGCGTGGCCGCGTCGATCGAACAGGATGTCGGTCTCAAGACCGACTCGCTGCTCAAAATGCCCTGGCGAAACCTGTCCGACGAAGCCAGGCGACGCTTCCTGTACGGCACGGGGCAGCGGCACATCACGTTCGCGTGGCGGTATTCCGGCGGCGTGTGGACGCACGGCGGCACGTGGGACGGCTTTGTGCCGGAGCTGCTGTCCTCGTACGGCAAGACCCGCAGCAGCATGAAGCGGCGGCAGTACGAGAAGTACATGGAGTTCGCCCCCTGCACGACGTGCGGCGGCAGCCGTTTGAATGCACAGGCGCGGGCGGTGCGCATCACATCGCGCTCCTTCGCTCAGGCGAGCGGGGGGCGTCAGCCCCCCGATTCCTCCGACCGCCCCGCCGCCCCCCGACGCAGCAATTCCAATGCGTCCAGAGCATCGCGCAGCAAACGTCGCGGCCCTGGCTCAGCGCACGGATCGGGGGGCTTACGCCCCCCGCTCGCCTTGTCGCTGGCGGAAGTGTGTGCGCTCACCGTGCAGCAGGCGGCGGAGTTCTTCTCGGAGCTGGAGTTGACGGCGACACAGCGGATCATTGCCGAAGAGGCGCTCAAGGAGATCCGCGGGCGGCTGGGCTTCCTGTTGCGATGCGGATTGGATTACCTCGCGCTCGACCGCGGCGCTCCGACGCTTTCGGGCGGCGAGGCCCAGCGCATCCGTCTTGCGGGACAGATCGGCTGCGGACTGGTGGGCGTTGTTTACATCCTCGATGAACCCTCGATCGGGCTGCATCCGCGCGACAACAGCCTGCTTTTGGGCAGCCTGCAGGAGCTGCGCGACCAGGGGAACACCGTCATTGTCGTCGAGCACGATGAAGAGACGATGCGGGCCGCCGACCATATCGTCGATTTCGGTCCCGGCCCCGGCGTCCGCGGCGGAGAGGTCGTCGCCCAGGGCACGCTCGCCGAAGTCGCCGCTCAGCCGCGCAGCATGACGGGCAAGTATCTCTCCGGCGAGCTGTCGATCGCCGTGCCTCAAACGCGACGCAAGCCCGGCCGCCAGTGGCTGACGGTCAAAGGCGCAAGGCACAACAACCTGCGGGAGATCGACGTCCGCTTTCCGCTGGGCGCGTTCATCTGCGTGACGGGGGTGAGCGGCTCGGGCAAAAGCTCGCTGGTGAACGATATCCTCTGGGAGGTGCTCAACCGCGATCTCAACAAGGGCAAGGGCCGTCCGGGACGGCATAAGCGGATCAATGGCCTACAGCACCTCGACAAGGCGATCGACATCGACCAGTCGCCCATCGGCCGCACCCCGCGCTCCAACCCCGCCACTTACGTCAAGTTGTTCGATCACATCCGCTCGCTGTACACGCTGCTTCCCGAGTCGAAGATCCGCGGCCACAAGCCCGGCCGCTTCAGCTTCAATGTGGCCGGTGGACGCTGCGAAGCCTGCGAGGGCCACGGGGCCAACAAGCTGGAGATGGATTTTCTCGCCGACGTGTGGGTCACCTGCCCGGTGTGCCAGGGGCGGCGGTTCAACCGCGAGACGCTGGAAGTCCGCTTCCGCGGCAAGTCGATCGCCGACGTGCTCGACATGGACGTGCAGGAGGCCCTGGAGCACTTTGAGAACATGCCGAAGATCCGCGCCCTGCTGGAAACGCTGCACGACGTAGGCCTCGACTACATCAAGCTGGGGCAGCCGTCGCCCACGCTGTCGGGCGGCGAGGCCCAGCGGATCAAGCTCGCTCGCGAACTGGGCAAGCGCTCCACCGGTCGCACGATTTACCTCCTGGACGAACCCACCACCGGCCTGCACTTCGCCGACGTCAAGAAGTTGCTCGAAGTCCTGCACGGCTTCGTCGAAGCCGGCAATACGGTGCTGGTGGTCGAGCACAACCTCGACGTGGTGAAGACGGCCGACTGGGTCATCGACCTCGGCCCCGAAGGCGGCGCCGGCGGCGGCAAGGTCGTGGCCGCCGGCACGCCAGAAGACATCGCCGCGTGCGAACACTCCCACACGGGTCGCGCGCTGGTTCCTGTGCTCCAGGTGAGCGGCGGCCACCGGCATTCAAACGGAAACGGCAAACAATCAACGAACGGCAAACGCCGCCGCAATACCCTCAACCCTCAACCCTCAACCCTCAACCCTCGCCAACCCTCAACCACAAACATCGTCGTCCGCGGGGCGCGGCAGCACAATTTGCAGGACGTCGACGTCAGCATTCCGCGCGACCGCATCAGCGTGTTCTGCGGGCCCAGCGGCAGCGGCAAAAGCTCCCTCGCCATGGATACGCTGTATGCCGAAGGCCAGCGGCGCTACGTCGAGTCGCTCTCCGCCTATGCGCGGCAGTTTCTGGGGCAGATGCCCAAGCCGCGCGTCGAGCACATCCACGGACTCTCCCCCGCCATCGCCATCGAGCAGAAGAACACCGGCACCACGCCTCGCTCGACCGTCGGCACCGTCACCGAAATCTACGACTACCTGCGGCTGCTGTTCGCCCGCGCCGGCACGCCCTACTCGCCTG
>JAHWKJ010000525.1 GCA_019347905.1 Planctomycetota bacterium | reverse complement strand
ATTGTAACCTGCACCGCCGGGCTTCGCATCCCACGGATGGGGTGGTCCGTCTACCATTCTTCGCCACGGAAAGTCCGCGGGCAAGTCCGCTTTTGACGGCCGGGACGTTTGCATAAGCCGCAGCCCCGCGGCAAGCTGGACGAACCTGCCGCCCCGATTTTCGTTTAGCCGCGTCCCAACGGGACGCGCGCCCGCGTCCCGTTGGGACGCGGCTAAACGACCAACTGTCCGCCGGAGAGAATTATGTCCAGCCTGCTGTTCGGGGCGGTCGCCCTGGCGACCGCTATCGCCGCACAGAGCGAGCCATGGCCGCCGCGGCTCAACGAGGCCCACGACGCCACCATCGCGATCCAGTCCGAGGTGTTCCTGCAGGTGCCGGAGACGGTCACCGCCCGGCGCCAGCAGGAAGGGATTGCGCCGTTTGTCGTCGCGGCGACGACGCCGAAGGTCGAACTGGCGTATCACGACGACCTCGGGGTCGCGGCCGTCCACAGGCGGCTGTGGTCGTCGTGGGGCGACATCTGCGTGGCGAGCGACGGCCGCGTCTACTGCGGCATCGGGGACCACGCCGACGATGCCGGCGGCAACGCCCGCTGCTTCCTGTACCGCTGGGATCCGAAAACCAGCCGCCTGGAGCAGGTGGTCGACATGAACCAGGTCGTTCCGCGCAAGCCGGGGCAGCCTGCGTGGTCGAAGATCCACGCGAAGATCGACGAAGGGGCCGACAGCAGGATCTACTTCAGTTGCACGCTCAACGACGGCAACCGCGCGTCGCAGCCGCAGTTTGCGTGGAACGAGCAACTGCCGGGGGGGCAGTTGTACTGCTACGACCCGGCCACGGGGGCCACAACCGTGTTCGCCAACCTGCCGCCTCGGCGGGTCACCGCCACATCGCTGATGGACCGACGACGGAACATCTGGTGGTGCAACCTGGAGGCGGGCGAGGGCAATGCACTGTGGGCGTTGGACCTGAAGTCGAAGCGCGTCGTGTTCCAATCGCCGGACGGCACCGTCGCGTTCAACCGCAGTTTCGCACTGGCCGCCGACGGTACCGTCTACTTCAACGGGGAGAACGGCATTCACCGCGCCAGTCCGGCCGACGGACGCATCGAGCCGACGAAGTCCGCATTCCGCGATTCGCCCGGCATGCGCTGCGCCACGCGGGAGTCGGCCGACGGCTGGATCTACGGTTCGACGCACAAGACGAGCGAGCTGTTCCGCTACAGCCCCGCGAAAGACCAACTCGAGCTGCTGGGGCCGAACTGGCTGACGGGCGAGTACACGACCGTCATGATCCTCTCGCCGGATGAACGCTTCCTGTATTACCTGCCCGGCGCTCACGGTAAGGCCTCGACTTACGGAACGCCTGTCATCCAGTACGAGATCGCCACCGGCCGCCGCAAGGTGCTGGCCTTTCTCGCCGAAGCCGTGGAGCAGGCGTGCGGCTACGTCCCCGGCGGCACGTACGGTGCGAAGTTGAGTGCCGATGGGGCGACGCTGTACGTCAATTTCAACGGCCACGCGGCCGACGCCATCCGGCCGGAGCACATGCGCCCTAACGGCTTCGGCCTGTGCGCCTTCGCGGCCATCCACATCCCGCCCTCGGAACGCGCCGCACCGTCCGCATCGAAAGACTGACGGACGTTCCCGCCAATTGGTATCTACACATAGAGGAACGAAGGAATCTGATTGCGGGCAACTCCCATGGCGGGTACTGTATCATCCGTAAACTGCTGAACAGACGCGGCGAACGTCCGCGGCGACTCCTTCAGCAGCGTCCCCTCGCACGAGGGCGAGAACATGCGGGCGGACCGGTTGGCTCGTCCAGACATGACTGCCGGCGAGGCGCGGCGCCGCGCCTGGCGACGCCTGCTGGGACTGGATGTCCCCCGCGTCACGATCCGCCGCCATCGCCGCGGGTGGCGGCCTCTGGCCGTCGAAATCGACCGGCTCGAAGACCGCACGCTGCTCAGCGCGGTCACCTTTTCCAGCACCGACGTCCCGCTGCTCATTCCCGACCGGGTGCAGGTGGCTTCGACGCTCGATGTCGATCAGCCGATCGTCATCGGCGATGTGAACGTCATCCTCAATATCAGCCACACGTTCGATGCCGAACTCAACGTGTTCCTGATTTCGCCCGCCGGCACACGCGTGGAGCTGTTTACGGGGGTCGGCGGCAGCGGCGACAGTTTCCACAACACGGTGCTCGACGACGACGCTGCGATATCGATTCCGTTTGCCGCGGCGCCGTTCACCGGCAGCTTTCGCCCGGAAGGCAACCTCAACAGCCTCACAGGACGATCCGCGCTGGGCCAATGGAGGCTGGAAATCTTCGACAGCTTCTTCTTCGGCCGGGGAACGCTGCATTCGTGGTCGCTCGCCATCGAACCGCCACCTCCGCCCGGAGAAATCTCAGGGACGAAATTCGCCGACCTCGACGGCGATGGCGCGCGCGGCCCGGGCGAGCCGGGCCTCGCAGACTGGACGATCTTTCTGGACGCCAACGGCAATGGCGCGCTCGATACCGAAACGCGCACGTTCAGCCGCAGCGATCTGGCGGCCGAGCTCCCGGCGCAGTCGACGATCCAGTCGCAGATCTTCGTCGCCGGCTTGACGGGCAGCATCCTCGATCTCGACGTGACGCTGGACCTGTCGCACAGTTTCGCATCGGACGTGGACGCGTTTCTCATCAGCCCGCAGGGGAGGCGGCTCGAACTGTTCACGGGCGTGGGCGATTCGCGCGATGACTTCAAGAACACGATCTTCGACGACGAGGCGCCCCTGGCCCTCACCGATTTCGGACCGCCCTTTGCCGGCCGCTTCCGCCCCGAGGGGCGGCTGTCGGACTTCGACGGCCGAAGCCCGAACGGCGTGTGGACGCTGGAGTTGACAGACCGCTTGCCAGATGATGCCGGCGTGCTCAAGGGCTGGTCGCTGAACTTCACGGCCAGCACCGAGACCAGCACCCTCACCGATGCCGACGGAAACTACCGGCTCGTCGCACCGGCCGGCAGCCACGCGGTCGGTGAAGTGCAGCAACCGGGATACGTGGCCACGCTGCCAGGCCCCGCGTCGGGCGGGCTGTACCATGTGGTCGTTGGCCCCGGGGAGGTTCTCGGCGGCCTCGATTTCGGCAATCGGCCCTTCCCCGATCTGGCCGGCGTGCGGTTCGAGGTCTTTCCCTCCTCGGCCCAGTGGGGGGCGGCGGTGCTCGTCGAGTACGCCGTCACGAACCGTGGCGGCCGCGACGCCGGGCCCTTCGCGATTGACCTGCGGCTTTCGGCCGATGATGTCATCGATGGCGCGGACGTGCCGCTGCAAACGGTCGCCATTCCGGGACTTGCCGCCGGCGAGACGCTCGTTCAGTCGCGGGTCGTCACGCTTCCCGGCACGGCTGGAGCGCCGCCGCCCGGTTTTGGCACGATCGACGACGTGCTGCTGGGCCTGTCGATCGATTCGACCGATGCCATCGCCGAAGCCGAAGAAACGAACAACTCGAATGTCGGGGAAGAGATCGATTCCGATCGGCTGGGACTGCGGAATCATCTGGAAGGCGCCGAGCCGAACGACACTCCGCCGACCGCAACGGAGATTGGCCTTGCGAGTCCGCAGGTGTTGGGCGCGATCGACTTCATCGGCGACGTGGACCTCTACCGGATCGAGGTCACCGAACGTGGTCTGCTGGCGATCGACGTGCGGACTGCGGATGGCGGATCGCTCGATGCCCGGGCGGCGCTCATCACGCCCGACAGCTTCGTGTTCTTCGAAGACCGTCCCGTCGGCGGCAGCACCCTGCTCGCCTCCAGCGACGACCGTTCGCCGGATGATCGCGATCCGTTCCTGCGGGCCTACCTGTTGCCCGGCGTCTATGACGTCCGCGTCGAGCCCGGCGGCGACGAGCAGTCGACGGGACCCTACCGGCTGGTCACGAGCTTCGCGCCGGCCGACGATCCCGTTCGCGAGGAGGAGCTGGTCGGCACGCGCGTCGGTTCCGGCCCCGTGGCGCTGGTGTCCGACGACTTCAATCGCGACGGCGTGCTGGACCTGGCCACGCTGAATGCCGGCTCCGCCAACGTCTCGGTGCTGCTGGGCGTGGGCGAAGGGACCTTTGAACCCCAGCGGCAATTCCCCGTTCCCGACCGTCACGATCGGCTGGAGGTGCTCGACTTCAATGCCGACGGCCGTCTCGACCTGGTGACTCTCGACGCGAGATTCGACGCGAGCTTCAACCAGGTCGGCGACATCGCTGTTCTGCCCGGCACGGGCGACGGAGGCTTCCGCGGCGACCAGCTCATCATTCTGACTCCCGGCGATGCCGGCTATTCCGCGGTGGCGGCCGTATTTGCGGGACCGCAGCCACAACAAGTCTTCGCGGATTTCAATCGCGACGGCTTCGAGGACTTCGTCTTCGTCAATGCGGCCACCAACTCCGTGAGTGTCTTCGCCGGTGTGCCGCTGGACGTCCCCGCGGAACTGCGACTGCCGACCATCGAGTTGCCGACGTTCAC
>JAHWKJ010000524.1 GCA_019347905.1 Planctomycetota bacterium | reverse complement strand
GCGTGTACGCCTGGTTCACCGACTTCGCCCAGCCGGCGACGCTGGCGGCGTTCGTCGGCTCTTGCTGGCTCTCGACCCTCGACCCTCGACTCTCGGCTTTCCAATGAAACGTTTCCGGTTCAACATCAGCGCCAAAGTCAGCCTGCTGGCTTCGACGCTGGTTATCTTTACGTCCTTCGTGCTGGCGAATCAGATCCTGCGGATCGCCAAGGACGAAGTGATCGACCACGAGATCGTCGACCTCGCCGACGAGACGAACCTTCTCGCCAACGAACTGCTCAACGACGTCTCCCTGCTCCGCCGCGACATCTGGCAACTGGCGCGGCTGCCGAGCGTGGAAGCGCTGGCCGCGGGCGGTGAAGATGCCGCGGCGGCCGGTGAGCCGATGCCGGAGGCGACAGCGGCGACGCCGTCCCGCGCCGGCAACGAGGATCCGCTCCCCACGACTCTCCAGGAACTCCAGGCGTACTTCGAGCGATTCCTCGCCGAGCGGCCGAGCTGTCTGATGGTCGAGCTGCTCAGCGTCTCCGCCGACGGCGAGGCGAGTGAGCTCGTGCCTCCCATTTGCCAGCCCCGCATTGCTGCGGTCGCGCCGGCCTTCGACCGGCGGCAGTTTCTCGCGCAGGCCTTTGCCGGTCAGCGGCACGCCGAGCTATCGCCGCTGCGCGGGACGGGCATCACCTATGCGGGCCGAACGCCGTTCACGACGGAGTCGTGTGCGGTGCGGGCGGCGATTCAGACGGGCCTGTACCAGCCGGGCGATTCCGCGGACGACGACAGTGCGGCGGACCGCAAAGACGTCGTCGTCGTGACGATGCTGCTCGATCGATTGGCGGACATGCACTTTTCGCCGCGGCATCTGGTGTTCGTCATCGATTCCGAGGGCCGCTTCCCCGTGCACCCGGACGCCTCCAGGGTTCTGGATGCCGCCGACACCCGCACGCATACGCTGGCGGAAGACGCCCCCGCGCTTCGCCGCGGGCGCGAGGAGCTCAACAAGCTGGAGAGCGGTGCCGCCGAATCGTCCACGGATCTCGCTCGCCGCCGCCGGGGCTACACGCTCGAAGACTCTCCCGCCGACAGCGGCGCGGTCACGCGCGACCGCGGCGCGGCCGGCTACGCTTTTCTGTTCCAGGCTTCCGAGCCGGTGGCCAACGGCCAACCGCACGACTTCCAGGAGCGACTGCTCCGCTTGCGGAGCGTGTTTCCGGATTGCGGCTTTACGGCCACAAACCAGACGCCGCCCGAGATCAAGGTCCGCGCCGGCAGCCGGAAACGTCTCCGCGAGCTGCAGGCGGGGATCGAGCAGGCGATCGGACGGCCCCTGGATTGGAAGACCGACGTCGTCGAGTGCGACGAGCTGCTCATGCACTTCAACCGGCTGCGCTACGACCCCGACGACCAGAGCCGCTTCGTCGATCTGGCCGTCGCGGTCGCCCGCGAGGAGTTGGCTTCCAGCATCGACGCCACGCTGTCGGAAGTCAGTTGGTGGGCGCTGATGCTGACCTTGGGCGGCGTGTGCGCGGCCATATTGTTCTCAGGCATCATCACGCGGCCGCTGAAGAAGATCACCGCCTCGACCGAGCGCGTCGCCCGCGGCGAGATGAACGTCGATTTGCCCACCGGGGACAAGGGCGAAATCGGCGAACTGGCCCGCGCCTTCAGGCACATGATCCACGAGGTCGAGGAGCGCAATCTCGCGCTCAAGGAGCTCAACAAGGATCTCGACCGCCGCGTCCGCGTGCGGACGGCCGAGCTGGAGCGGTCGAATCTCGATCTGCTGCATGCCCGCGACGCCGCCGAAGAAGCCAACCGCATCAAGAGCCAGTTCCTGGCCAACATGAGCCACGAGCTGCGCACGCCGCTCAATGCCGTCATCGGCTACAGCGAACTCCTGCAGGAAGAACTGGCCGACGCCGGACGCGAGGACTGCCTCGACGACTTGGAAAAGATCAACGACGCCGGCAAGCACCTGTTGACGCTCATCAACGACATTCTCGACCTCTCGAAGATCGAGGCCGGCCGCGTCGAGCTGGAGCTGACCCGCTTCGACCTGGCCGGCATGCTTCAGGATACCGTCACGACAATCCGGCCCGTCGTCGAAAAGAAAGGCAACACGCTCGTTCTCGAGTGCCCTGAGACAATCGGCGAAATGTGCGGCGACGTCACCCGGCTGCGGCAGTGCCTGTTCAACCTGCTCTCGAATGCGGGCAAATTCACCCAGGACGGCACGATCGCGCTCGACGTTCGCCGCGACCGCACCGACGGCCGCGACTGGCTCACGTTCCGCGTGACCGACACCGGTATCGGCATGACACCCGAACAGCTCAAGCGGTTGTTCCAGGCCTTCAATCAGGCCGACGTGTCGACGACGCGCAAGTACGGCGGGACGGGGCTGGGGCTGGCCATCAGCCAGAAGCTCGCCCAGTTGATGGGCGGCACCATTCTCGTCGACAGCCGCGTCGGCGAGGGCACCACCTTCACCATGCGCCTTCCCGCCCAGGCGCCCGGCGGCGAAGCGGCGACCGCGGCCGGGATGCCGCCGGTCAAAACCGTGGAACGACTGGCCGCGGAGCTGCCCGACCCGAAAGCCGGCAGCAACACCGTGCTGGTGGTCGACGACGATGCCGGCGTCCGCGACATGCTGGAGCGGTTCCTCGGCCGCGAGGGCTTCCACGTCGTGACCTGCGAGCGCGGGCAGGACGTGCTCGAGACGGCCCGCCGCGTGCGGCCGCAGGCGATTACGCTCGACGTGATGATGCCCGGCGTCGACGGCTGGGCGGTGATGTCGCAGCTCAAATCCGATCCCGAGCTCGCCGACGTCCCCGTCGTGATGCTGACCATCGTCGACGACAAGAACATGGGCTACGCGCTGGGCGCGGCCGATTACCTCACCAAGCCCCTCGACCGCGAGCGGCTGCTGCACACGCTGGGCAAGTATTGCAACGTGACGTCGCCGGGACTCGCCCTGGTCGTCGAGGACGACGCCAGCTCGCGCGAACTCTTGCGCCGCACCTTGGAGCGCGACGGCTGGAGCGTGGTCGAGGCCTCCAACGGCCGGCAGGCCCTGGAGTGCGTCTCCAACAAGGCCCCGTCGCTGATCCTGCTCGATCTGATGATGCCGGAGATGGACGGCTTCGAGTTCCTCGACGAATTGCGGCACCATCCGCAGTGGCAGAAGATCCCGGTGGTGGTTATCACGGCCAAGGAGCTGACCGAAGAGGACCGCATGTTCCTCAACGGTTCGCTGTTCCTGAGCGGCTGCGTGAAGCGCGTGCTGCAAAAAGGCCGCTTCAGCCGTCAGGAACTGCTGGAAGAAGTCCGCGAACTCGTGGGCAGCCCCGCCGTTTGACGAGCCCACCGACGAAGCCACCTGTTGGGAGTCGGGGGACGTGCAGATGCCGACGAGGTTCGATCCGAGGTTTGACGAGCCCACCGACGAAGCCACCTGTTGGGAGGCATCGTCAGCCCGGTTCACCGAGGCTTTTCTCTTCGTCCCGGAGGGACGCCCGAGAATAGCCCAGCGATTCATCGCTGGGGGTGGATAGCGACGGAAAAGCTAAGTCCCGGAGGGACGACTGAAATCCTTATACTCTGAGCTTCAATGGTTTTCAGCCGTCCCTCCGGGACTAAACCTCACCGACCAGCCAAGCACCCCAGCGATGAATCGCTGGGCTATTCTCAAACGTCCCTTCGGGACGACACCCGCCGCAATTCACCTCCGGGTCAGGCGACGTCCTGCATTTTGTTCGCCAAGTCGCGGCCGGAGGTCGGCGGAGGCAGGGGCTTTCCGTCCTGGTGGTAGAGATCGATCGTCTCTTCCACGATCTGGCAGAGCTCCGCAAACACCTCTTGCTCGTCGTCGCCGTGACAGCCGCCGAGAAACAACCCGGGAGAGCTGCCCACGTAGCACTGGTCCTCCACGGACCATTCGACGATCTTCACATATCGGGCCGTGTCTTTCATGGTCACCGCTGATCAATCGGCAGCAACTTGGGGTGGTTGTTTTGTCCACCCACGCGCTCAACTCAACCCGATCGTCTTTGCGAGCCTTTGTGCCTTCGCGCCTTTGCGTCCAAACTGACAGGCGTTACCGCTGGTAGATCGGCAGGTAGCCCTTGTCCATTTGCAGGATGGTTGAATTGATGGCCGTCGTGTAAACGGGGCCGACGTAGCCTTCTTTCCACGAGCCGTCGCTCGATTGCTTGCGGACCAGTTCCTGGCCGATGTCGTCGAAGTACTTCTGCCACTCCTTGTCGCCCAGTCGGTACATCACCTGCGCGAAGTAATAGTGGCTGTAGTGCCAATGGCCCGACTGGTTGCTGCTCCCGCCCGGCCAGACGTTCTTCTTGCAGAACTCCAGCATCTTCTTCACCCGGTCGGATTCGTAATCGCCCGAGTTGAACAGCGTGGCCACGGCGGCGGCCGTAATCGGCGGCCGCGCCCCGCCCTGCGTCTTGATGCTGTACCGAACGCCGCCGTCCGGCGTCATGCAGTCGTCGATGTACTTCT
>JAHWKJ010000052.1 GCA_019347905.1 Planctomycetota bacterium | reverse complement strand
TCATCGGCCCCAACGGCGCGGGCAAGTCCACGACGATCAAAGTGCTCGCCACGCTGATGCGAAACTTCCGCGGCCGCGCCCAGGTCTGCGGCATGGACGTGCTGCACGACCCGCTCGCCGTGCGGGAGCGGATCGGCTATATGCCGGATTTCTTCGGCGTGTACGAAGACCTGACGGTCCGCGAGTACCTGCACTTCTTCGCGGCGGCCTACCGGCTGGACCGCCGCAAGCGGCGCTCGGTCGTGGGGGACGTGCTGGAGCTGACCGACCTCACGCACAAGGTCGACGCGGCCGTCGACTCGCTCTCGCGGGGCATGAAGCAGCGGCTGGCGCTGGCCCGCACGCTCTTGCACGATCCCGATCTGCTCTTGCTCGACGAGCCGGCCAGCGGCCTCGATCCGCGGGCGCGGATCGAAGTCCGCGAGCTGCTCAAAGAGCTCAAAAACATGGGCAAGACGATCCTGATCTCGAGCCACATCCTGCACGAACTGGCCCAGCTCTGCACGCGGATCGGCATCATCGAAACCGGGCGCCTCGTGGCCGAAGGGTCGCTCGACGAGATCTACGCCCAGCTCGGCCTGATGCGGATCGTGCACGTACAGCTTGTGCGGCGCAGCGACGAGGCGATCGACCGCATCCGCCGCATTCCGGGCGTGGAATCGGTCGACGTGCAGGTGGACCGTCTGGCCGTTCGCGTGCACGAGAACCAGACATCGATCGAAGAGCTGCACAACCACATCCACGCCATCGGCGCCGGCATCCACATGTTCCAGCCCGAGGCAATGGACATGGAGACCGCGTTCATGAAGCTCACGCAGGGGAAGACGGCGTAGCGCAGTCGAAGATAGAGGGTGGAGGATAGAGGATGGCGCAGGGTCATACGTGACGTGCTAAAGCGGTCCCACAACGCCGCGCCGGCGCTTGCCAGCGCACTCCCATCTCGCTTGCCTCTTCGCGACGAATCACCAATCGATGCAGCGCCTCTTCGCCAGAATCGGGTTCCCCCTGCTCGCCAAGGAGCTGACCGAACAGGCTGCGCAGAGGCGCACCTACGTCATCCGCGTCCTCTACGCGCTGGCGCTGTTCGTCGGCGCATGGATTCTGTTCCAGGACATCCTGGGCACCGGCCGCCAGGGCGCATTCGGCGTGCTCGGCCAGGGCCGCGAAATGTTTGTGGCCATCGTCACGCTGGAGTTCATCGGCATCTACCTGTTCGTGCCGGCGATGTCGGCCGGCGTGATCGCCATCGAAAAGGAACGCAACAGCCTCAGTACGCTATTGCTCACGCGGCTGAGTCCGATGACGATCGTGCTCGAAAAGTTCCTGGGCCGGCTGGTGCCGACATTTACGTTCCTGCTGTTGTCGCTGCCCCTGATCGCCTTCACGTACACGCTGGGCGGCGTGACGCAGGGCGAGTTCTGGGCCGCGGCGATTCTGCTGGTGCTCTCCGGCATGCAGGTGGCAGCGCTCGCGGTGATGTGCTCGTCGTTCGCCCGCACGGCCGCGGGGGCGTTTATCGGCACGTATCTGCTGGGCGTGTTCGTGCACTTCCTGCTGCCCCCGTGCAGCGGCTGGTACCAGTTCCAGCGGATTTCGCGCGATGCGAGCGCCTTTTCCGGGTTCACAATTGTCAGCCTGTTTACGACCTGCGGCTTTCTCGCGGCCGCGCGGGTCTTTCTCGTGGAGCGGGCCTTCCTCGAACCGCGGAACGTGCTCCTGGAAATCTTCAAGGGCGTCGATCGCTTCTTCACCGATCTCAATAAGGTGACGGGCGGGATCGAGCTGGTGAAGGACCGCGAGACGTTGCCGGAGGATAAACCCATCACGTGGCGGGAGACGCGGAAGAAGTCTCTCGGCACGGTGCGCTATCTGTTCCGCGTGCTGGCCGCCGTCGAGACGCCGCTGTTGTTCATTCTGGTGGCCGCGGCCGGGGGCGTTACGAACATGCGGGTCTCGGTCGCCGGGAACCTGTTGTACGTGCTGTGGGTGCTGGCCATCGCGCTGGTGGCCGTCAAGGCGACCAGCGTGATCGCCAGCGAGAAGTCGAGCCAGACATGGGACCTGTTGCGGGTGCTACCGCTCTCGGGACGCGAAATCCTCATGCAGAAGCTCAGCGGGGTGCGTCGGCTGATCGGAGTGTTGTCGATTCCCTTCCTGACGATCTTTGCGTTCGAGTGGTACTGGGCCGCCTCACTGTCCACCTATGGAGAGCACACGAACTTCGTGTACCTGGCAGCGTCGGCGGCGAGCGTGTACCTGTATCTGGGAGTGGCGACGTGGGGGTCGTTCTGGATCGGGGTAAAGCTCCGCTCGCAGACGCGCGCCATCGTGGCTTCGCTCGCGGTTGTGTCGCTGGTCGCCGCGTTGCCGGCACTTGCGGGGATGCCTGGGCCGCACCACGTCGATCCGCAAAGCGCCGATACGGCCTTCCTGTTGTGGGGTATTTTCAGTCCGTCGTACTTCGTATCGCTGCTGGTGACGCGGCAGTTCCACGGCTGGATCGTCGCCGGCAATCTCGCATTCTACGCCTTGGTGTGGCTAGGATTGCGCACGTTCTGCCTGAGGCGGGCCGACCGGCTCCTCGACCGGGCGGAAGCGCTGGGGGCGACGGGGTGACAAGGTGACAAGGTGACGGGAAACGTGGGAAAGGCGATGGGTTTTCGCTGTCGGCGGGGTGGCACTGGTGGCTTGACCACCAGTGCCGAGCGCGGCGCGAGTGACGATGGTCATGCGATGCCGCCAACCTCTCGACTCGACCGTCGCGCACAGTTGGATCACGTGCTGGCGTCCGGCACTGGTGGGCAAGCCACCAGTGGCACCCATCAACACTCGCCCGTTGTCCTTGCCGTCGTGCTGAGTCTCGGCGGCTTGCTCTTCGGCGCTTCCCCCGCTGAGGCGCTCGATGTCGAGCAGGTGCGCTGGGGCTTCGATGGGCGGATCGTGCCGGGGCGATTCAACGTGCTGTCGATCGAGCTGAGCAACCCCACGCCGCTGGCGTTCGACGATGTCGTGCGGCTCGAACTTCGCGGCGGACCCGGAGGCCGCGCGGGCGCGCCGGTCGTGCGGCAGGTGTATCTGGGGCCGTTCGAGCGCTCCCGCTGGGTGCAGTTCTATCCCTGGATTCACAGTGAATACGACGACTGGGTGCTGCGCTGGCGGGGAGGGGCCTACGATATCTCGCAGCAGCGCGGCGAGCGGCCGCCGTTCGCCAACGACGACCGTCCGGTGGCGGTGCTGTTGCATCCGCCGGGCCGGCCGCCGCGCCGCGCGGGAGGGCTCGCCGTCCTGCCCGACGACCACTTCCCGCCGTTCGCCACCGCCTGCGACGCGCTCGACGTCGTGGTGCTAAGCCACGTGCCGCGCTGGCAGGAGGCCCGGCAGACGGCCCTGCGCGACTGGCTGCACGCCGGCGGTCGATTGCACCTTGCCGCCGACGAAACCGGCGTGCCGCTGGAATTCCCGACCGAACTTGCAGAACTCAACCGTCCCGAAAGCCGCTTCTCGGTCGGCCGCGGGACCGTCGTGCGACACGCGGAGCCGCTCGCTTCGCTGCGGAGCGAGGAGATTCGCGGCAGCATTCTCGCAGCCGAGTCCGCGGCCGTGCCTGCTGCACAGGAGGCGGAAGACGGCAACGTCGACGACACGCTGTCCTGGAAGGCCCAGCAGTTCAATCAGGGCTTTTCGCAAAACGTGTTCGAGACGCTCAAACTGATGACGCGGCCCGACCACAACTGGGGACTGATCTACCTGATGGCTTTCCTCTACCTGGGGTTGGTATTCCCCGGTTTCTATCTGCTGGGCCGCCGCCGCCTCGATTACCGGATGATCTACGGCGGCCTGATCGCCACGGTCGCGGTGTTCAGTCTCGGCTTTGCGATGATCGGCCGGCGCGGTTACGGCGAGGCCACCACCGTTAACAGCGTGGCCGTTGCGCGGCCGCTGCCCGGAGGCTGGCTCGACGTGACCGGCTGGTCGAACGCCTTTGTCACGTCGGGCGACGAGTACCTGCTGCGTCACGGCGGCGCGGGCGTGCTGTACACGACGGCCCAGGATTACGAGCCTGTGCAGGGCGCCATCACGAATCCGCCCGGTGCGCGGTTCCTCGTGGACATTCCGCCCTACTCCGACCGCACATTTCACTGGCGGATGAAAGTCCAGGCAGCAGCCCCGCGGCTCTCCTTGAGCGAAAGGAATCCCGCCGGCGGGCGCATCACAATCGAGGTTGACGGCGCGTTCGACCAACCGCAGTTCCAGGCGTTTGCCATGTACCAGAATTCGTTCTGCAAGGTCGAGCAGTCGCTGTCGCGGCTGATCGTCCACACTTCAAGCGGGCAGCTCATCACCTCGCAGGCGGCAGAGACAATGAGCTGGACTCACGACCATTACCGATACGGCTACGATTCCTACAGGCGCCGCAGCGTGAGCGAGTCTTATCACAGCATCGCGTCGCCGCTCGTGCTGCATACGCTCGGCTTCCGCGACTATGAAGGCTTGTCCCGGGCCGCGGTGCCCCCAGACCGCGTGCGAGTGTTTCTGTACCTGCCGATGCCGCCGGAGTTCTTCATCCAGAATCCCACCCTCGGCCGGCAGCAGGGCTTCGTGTTGTATGTCAGCGATGTGGAATTGAACGTGCAGGAAAACGAAACCCGAACGTTGAACGTCGAACCTTGAACGATCACCCCACGAAGTCAACGTTCAACGTTTAATGTTCGACGTTCGCTTTTCCCTCGGTTCTCGACCCGACGGCTTACGCCGTTCGGCTCCCCCTCAACCTTTGACCCTCCATGCCTGATCGTCTCGTCGCCATCGACGTGCAGCATCTCAGCCACTCGTTCGGGGAGCACCGGGCGCTGGTGGACGTGAACTTTCAGGTGCACGCCGGCTCGCTGCACGGCTTCGTCGGGCCGAATGGGGCGGGAAAGACGACGACGCTCAAAGTCATCTGCACGCTCCTCAAGCCCGATCGCGGCAGAGTGCGAGTCTTCAGCCACAACGTTGTCGCCGACGCCCGCGCCGTCCGCAAGCGGATCGGCTTCATGCCCGATCACTTCAGCATGTACCGGCAGATGACGGTGGGCGAGTACCTCGACTTCTTCGGGGCCGCGTACGGGCTGTCGACGGCGGATCGTAACCGCGTCATTAACGACGTGCTCGTCCTGACGGACATGGAGGGCCGCCGCGATCATCTCATTTCCGGCCTGTCGCGGGGCATGCAGCAGCGGGTGAGCTTGGCGCGCGTGCTGGTCAACGACCCGGACCTGTTGTTGCTCGACGAGCCGGCCAGCGGCCTCGATCCGCGGGCCCGCATCGAGCTGATGGAGATCCTCCGCGAGCTGCGGCGGATGGGCAAAACCGTGTTCATCAGCTCGCACATCCTCAGCGAGTTGGCCGAACTGTGCGACAGCGTGACGATCATCGACCGCGGCACAATCAAGTTCAGCGGCAGCATGGATGAACTGGCTCTGGGGGCCGACGCTCATCCGACGTGGGTGCTGTTGCTCGCCACGCCGGACGACTCGGCCGCCGAGCGGTTGCGGGCGATTGCCGGCGTGCTGGAGGTGCTCCCGCGGAACGACCGGCCGGAATACCGCATCACCGTCGAAACGAACAACGGCGGCAATGCGCTGCTCAAGGGCATTCTGGATGCCGGCCTGGCGGTGGCCGCCTTCAGCGCCGGCCGCCGGCACCTCAACGAAGCCTTCCTCGACCTCACCGAGCAAGGCGTGCGGTGACGAATCCGCGCGCTCCGACTACGGCAGACAACACCGGGGAGTATTTCGCGGCCGCTCAGTAGCGCGGCGCGGACGGATCGTCGAACGCATCGTCTGTTCGAATCCGTCCGAGGGCCGAGCCGTCACCACCGTCACCAGTGTCTCAACCTCGGCCGCGGCAAGGACGACCGAAAGCAGCGCCGTCTCTCCGGCGGGAAGCTCTGGGATCTGCCATTCGATTTCGCGACGAGAGCGGTCGTAGCGTCCCGCGTCGGCCACCTCCAGGATCTCGTAGCCTTCGGGAACCTGCTCGACGATCGTCACGTCGCGCAGCGGCTCATCGCTGGTATTGGTGATTTCGTTGGTGAATCGCACGCGCTCTCCCAGCAGCGGCTCGCGGATCCCGATGCGCCTGAGCCGCAATGGGGGCTCGGGAGCGACGATTTCGGTGCGGCTGGCAACGGCCGCCGTCGCCCGCACGAGGGCCGTTTTCTCCTGTTCGCCGCCTTCCGTCGTGACGGACTCCACGTGCAGGGTCGTCGACGTGCCCGGATCCAGGTCCCGCAGCAACCAGCGGAGACGTCCTTCATCGGGCAGTGCCCGCGGGCTGACGTCGAGCACGGTTTCGGCAGCGGCGGAGGCTTCCTCGACCGCGATCATCGGCACGGTCATGTGGCCTTGGTTGCGGACGACGATCTCGTAGCTCCACGGCCGGTGAACCAACGGAGTCTGCGGCCAGCGCCGCTCGATCGACAAATCGAGCACGGCGATCGATTCCGCAGCCTCGGGGACTCGATCGCTGTGCCACTCGGCTTCCAGCGTGCGCCGTTCCTCAGGGCTGAGTTGTGCCGCGTATGGCAGCGGTGCTTCCCGAGTGTGCCGTTCGTCACCGCCGGGTTGCCATGGCCCGGGTTCGAGAAAAGCGGCGGGGATGGCGACCGGTGCGTCGGCCGCCCCTTCGACGAGATACTGGTCGGCGACATCCAGATACTGCGCGACCTCGAGTTGCAGCTCTGGCGTGCGCAGTGCGAAAGCCGGCGATTCAGCCTCGGGCGGCAATTCGGCTGGTGCTGCGCTCCACGTCGGCAGGGGCTCGAGAATGCTATGGGACTCCGGCGGCGCGTCCGGCAAGTGGGGCCGGTCCCTCAAAGTGCCTTCCGGAACCGGCTCCAGGAGAGGCGCCGTCGCGGCCTCAGACACCGGTTCCGCCGAGTCGGAGACAAGGCTTGCCGGCCGCGGGCTGCTGCTTGTCGAGCGAGTGTTTCGTCGGACGAGATCGGCCGAGGCCGGCCGCGTGACATGACCGGAAAGCTGCACAAACAGCAGCAAAATGATGCCGATCGTTCCGGTGATGGCTGCCAGTCGCCAGGCGTGCCGCCGATGCCTGGTGAGTGCACGCGCCTCGGACATTTCGGTGTCTCGCAGGTGGGCCGGTCGTCAAGGGTCGCCTCCATAGCAAAACACGCTGCGCACGAAAAGAGCGAATGGCGTCATCCCTTGATCACACCAATCGGCCGCATGCGCGCCACCTTTTTCGACAGCCCGGCGCGATCCACGACTTCGACCACGAGGTCCACGTCCTTGTAGGCGTCGGGCTGCTCCTCGGCGAGGCCGCGCCAGCTTCGCGCACGGGCGATGACGCCGCGGTTGGCCAGTTCGCGGTCGATGCGCCGGCCCTTCGAGAGGTTGACGGCGGCTGTGCGGCTGAGCTGGCGGCCGGCCCCGTGGCAGGTGGTGCCGAACGTCTTGGACATGCTGCCGGGCTGCCCCACCAGCACCCAGCTCGCCCGGCCCATGTCGCCGGGGATCATCACGGGCTGTCCGATCTTGCGGTAGCGCTCGGGAATTTCGGGGTGATTGGGGGGAAAGGCCCGTGTCGCCCCTTTGCGGTGCACCCACACTTTCCGCTTCCGGTCGTCCACGTCGTGCTCTTCGAACTTGGCGATGTTGTGGGCGACGTCGTAGACGAGGTTCATCTGCAGCTCCTGCCACGTGGGGCCGAAGATCGTCTCGAAGACCTCGCGGGCCTGCCACATCAGAAGCTGGCGGTTGCACCAGGCGAAGTTGGCCGCCGCCCGCATCGCCCCCAGGTAATGGCGTCCTTCCGGGCTTTCGACCGGGGCGCAGGCGAGCTGCCGGTCGGGCAGATGAATTCCATACTTCTCCGGTACCCCGCGGAGCGTCTTGAGGGCGTCGTCGCAGACCTGGTAGCCCAGCCCGCGCGAGCCGGAATGGATCAGCACGCAGACCATGTCTTTCTCGAGGCCCATGGTGCGCGCAGCCTCGGCGTCGAAGATGGCTTCGACGAGCTGCACTTCGAGAAAGTGGTTCCCGGAACCCAGCGTGCCGCACTGGCTGGTGCCGCGCTCCAGCGCGCGCTCGCTGACGTTCTCCGGCTCGGCCCCGTCGAGGCAGCCGCGGGCCTCGGTAAATTCGATGTCGCTTTCGACGGCCAGCCCGCGCGGGATGAGCGCCCGCGGACCCTCTCCCATCAGCGTGCGCAGCTCTTTGTGCGAGAAGCGGTACTTGCCGGTCTTGCCCACGCCGGTGGGAACTTCGCGAAACAGCTCTTCCACCAGTGGCGAAAGGTGCGGCTTGACGTCCTGGTAGAAGAGGTTGGAGCGGACCAGCCGCACGCCGCAGTTGATGTCGTAACCCACGCCGCCGGGCGAGATCACGCCGCCTTCAGCGGGATCCGTCGCGCATACCCCGCCGATGGTGAAGCCGTAGCCCCAGTGGATATCCGGCATGGCCAGGCTGGCCGTCTGGATGCCGGGCAGATACGCGACGTTGGCGACCTGCTCGGGCGCCTGGTCGCGGCGGATGGCATCGATCAACGCCTCGCTGGCGTAGATCAGGCCGTCGACCCGCATGCCCGGCTTGTACGACTTGGGGATGCGCCAGCACCACTCGTCAATCTGTTCGAGTGGGCCGGTGTATGCTTCTTTGGCCATGGTGATGGTCCTTGCCGACGGCGTGCCCACGGGGTCAGACCCCTTTGCGGAGCACACGTTTTGCCGATGTTCTCCATCGATCGTCCGCAAAGGGGTCTGACCCCTTCACTGCCGGCACTATGCGCGTGGTGAGTGCCGATTGTCGACACCGATTCGCCTGCCGGGGTTCATCCGCGGCTTGAGGAAGTCGACGCGAGGCCGTGCCTTCTCCGGTGGAAAGGGCGTACAATGAATTCCGTCCCCAGTCCTGATCCCGTTCGGCCGGATTCCAACCAGCAGCCGCTTCGTGGACGATCTGCAACGACGCATTCTCGAAGACCTGACGGGCCTCATTCGGGGGGAAATCCGGTGCGATCCGCTCACCGTCTCGATGTACGCCAGCGACGGCAGCCTGTACCAGGTGCGGCCGCTGGGCGTCGTCTGGCCGCGCAATCGCGATGATGTCGTGCTGGTGGCGCGGTACGCGGCGGAGAAAAACGTCCCCCTCGTGGCCCGCGGCGCCGGCACCAGCGTCGCCGGCTGCCCCCTGGGGCCGGGACTGATCGTCGATTTCTCGCGTTATATGCGGCGGATCCTTCACATCGGCGACTCGACGGTTCGCGTGGAGCCGGGCGTCGTGCTCGACCGGCTGAATCGCGAGCTGCGTTCCGTCGGGCGGTACTTTCCGCCCGATCCGGCCGGGGCCGAGGTGATGACCGTTGGCGGTATGCTGGGCGTCGATGCGGCCGGTTCGCATGCCGTCCGCGTGGGCTCGACGCGCGATCACGTGGCCAGCATCGAGGTCGTGCTGGCTGGCGGGGCCGTGTTCGAAGCGGGCGAGGAGCCGCTCAGCCAGCTTCGCACGCCGCCGGAAGCGCTCGCCGAGACGGCGCTCGCGTCGCCAACTCCCGAAGATGCCGGCCGGCAGGCGAAGCGGACGATCATCAGCAAGCTCGCAAAGCTGCTGGCCGACCACGCCGGTACGATCCGCGAACGCCAGCCGCCGCTGATACGCAACACCAGCGGCTATCATCTGCGGAGCCTGCTGGCGGGCGAGCGGCTGAGCCTGCCGCGGTTACTGGTGGGGTCGGAGGGCACGCTGGGGCTGTTCACGGCCGCCACGCTGCACACGCTGCCGCTGCCGGCGCATCGCGGCGTGGTGCTGATGCTGTTCGGCCAGTTGGAAGGTGCGATTCGCTCGGTTCAAGCGCTGGAGCCGCTGGAGCCGAGCGCCTGCGATCTTCTCGACCGCCGCATCCTGTCGCTGGCGCGGGAGGCGGACGAACGGTTTGCGCGGCTCATCTCGCCGGCGGCGGAAGCGGCGCTGCTGGTCGAACAGATCGGTTTCAGCGAGCGTCAGGTTCGCGAACGCCTGCGGGCGGCGGTCGAGGCCGTGCACGCGGTGAATCTGCGCGCCGTCGTTGCCTGCCAGGCCTGGACCGATGACGAAGTGGATTTCCTGTGGTCGCTGCCGGGACGGGTGGTGCCGCTGCTTACGCGGCTGCCGGGACGCACGCGGCCGCAGCCGTTTGTCGAGGACATCGCCGTTCCGCCGCCCGCGCTGTACGACTTCCTGGTACGGGCGCAGAAGGTGTTCCAGAAGCACGCGGTGACGGCCTCGCTGTACGCCCACGCGGCCTCCGGGCAGGTGCATCTGCGGCCGTTCCTGGCATCGCCCGAACCGCAGGACGGCCCGCGGCTGGAAGACATCGCCCGCGATTTGTACCAGGTGACGTTCTCCGTCGGCGGCACCATCAGCGGAGAGCACGGCGACGGCTTGTCGCGCACCGCCTTCATCCGCTCGCAGTATGGGCCGCTGTACCGCGTCTTTCAGCAGGTGAAGGACCTGTTCGATCCGCACAATCTGCTGAACCCGGGGAAGATCGTCAGCGACGACCCGCACGTGACGGCGAAGAACTTCCGGCCGCTGCTGGGCAATGGGAGTCGAGCCACCGGCGCCACGCCGCTCGGCACTGGTGGGCCAGCCACCAGTGCCACCACGCCGCCGGTCGAGCTGCAGCTCAAGTGGAAGCCCGAGGAATTATTCGACGCGGCCGCCCGCTGTAACGGCTGCGGGCTGTGCCGCACGCAAGCGCCCGAGCTGCGGATGTGCCCGTTCTTCCGCATCGATGCGATCGAAGAGGCCAGCCCGCGGTCCAAGGCCAATGTGGTACGGAACCTGCTCTCCGCGGAGCTGGGGACGGAGAATCTCACCTCTCCGGAGATGAAGCGGCTGACGGGGCTGTGCTTCAACTGCAAGCAGTGCCGGCTCGAATGCCCCTCCAACGTCAACATTCCGCAGATGATGATCGAGGCGAAGGCCGCGTATGTCGCCGCGCACGGTCTAAGCCGGGCCGACTGGATCCTGTCGCGGGCGCATTCCTTCGGAGCGCTGGGCAGCGCCGCGTCGCTGGCGGCAAACTGGGTCATCGGCAGCCCGACCGCCCGCTGGATCCTGGAAAAGATGCTGGGCATCGCCCGGCAGCGGAAGCTCCCGCGTTTCGCCCGCCGTTCGTTCCTGCGGACCTTCGCCCGCGAAGCCCCCCGGGCCGCGCGCGGCGGGAAGGGGCAGCCGCCGGTGGTGTATTTCGTCGGCGAATATGCCAACTACTACGATCCGCAACTCGCTCAGGCGTTCGTGGCGATCCTGCGGCACCATGGAATTCCCGTGGTGGTTCCCCCCGGCCAGACGACCTCGGGCATGGCGATGATCTCCGCCGGGGATCTGGAATCGGCCCGCGAAGTGGCCGAGCGGAACGTGCGCGAGCTGGTGGAGTACGCCCGCGAGGGTTCGCCAATCGTCTGCACCGAACCGGCCGCCGCGCTGTGTCTGAAGCACGAATACCCCATGCTGCTCGATCATCCGGACGTGGAGGTGGTCGCCGCGCAGACACACGAGGCGGGCGACTTCCTGTCGCGTCTGCACGCGGAAGGGCGACTGCGAACAGACTTTGCACCCCTCGACATGGGAATCGGCTATCACACGCCCTGTCACCTGAAGGCCTTGGGACGGGGCACGCCGCTGGCGGATTTACTGTCTTTGATCCCCAGCCTTTCCGTGCGTAGAATCGATGAGGGCTGCTCGGGGATGGCGGGGGCGTTCGGCCTCACCCGCGAGAACTTCCGCACGTCGATCCGGATCGGCTGGCCGCTGATTTCCCGGATGCGCTCCGGCGAAATCTCCCTCGGCGCGACCGAGTGCACGAGCTGCAAACTCCAGATGGAACAAGGCACGACCGCGCCTACGATTCATCCCCTCAAGCTGCTGGCGCTGGCGTACGGGCTGATGCCGGAAATTCGCGCGAAATTGGCCCCTTCGCGTCGGAAACTCGTTGTGACATGAAGGTTCAAGTCAAGCTCTTCGCCCGCGCCCGCGAACTGGCGAACTCCGATGTGGTGGAAGTCGAACTGCCGGCGGACGGTACCGTGGGTCAATTGCGTGCGGTCCTGACCGAGCGGTATGCCGCACTGCGTCCGATGGTGCGATCGCTGCTGTTCGCCGTAGGGAACGAGTACGCTGACGATGCGGCAGTGATTCCGCCGAATGGCGAGGTCGCCTGTTTTCCGCCCGTCAGCGGGGGATAGCTTCCTGCCCAATGATTCAACTCACGCGAGACGAAATCGACTACGTCGCAATGACCGAAGCGGTGCGGACGCCTCAGGCGGGGGCGGTCGTGTTGTTTCTCGGCACGGTGCGGGAGATGACCGCCGGCCGCCGCACCGTGGCGCTCGATTACGAAGGTTATCCCGAGATGGCGGAGTCTAAAATGCGCGAGCTGGCTGAGGAAGCCCGGCGGCGCTGGCCGGTCGAGAAGCTGGCCATCGCGCACCGGCTGGGCCGCCTGGAACTGGGCGACGTGAGCGTGGCCATCGCCGTAAGTTGTCCTCACCGCCATCAGGCCTTCGACGCGGGCCGCTTTCTGATCGATACGCTGAAGGAAACCGTCCCGATCTGGAAGAAGGAAAACTGGGCCGACGGCACCACCGAATGGGTACACCCCGGCACATAACTCATCGCAAAGGATCGATATTGACCGCTCCGCTCCGAGACAGTTTCGGCCGCATTCACACGAACCTGCGGATCAGCGTTACCGACCGCTGCAATATCCGCTGCTTCTACTGCATGCCGGCCGACAACGTGCAGTTCATGAACCGCAGGGAACTCCTCACCTATGAGGAGATCGAGCGGTTCGTGCGGGTCGCGGTGCGGCTGGGCGTCAACAAGGTGCGGCTCACCGGCGGCGAGCCCCTCGTCCGCGCCGACCTCGACGTGCTGGTCGAAAAGCTCGCGCGGATCGCCGGCATCCACGACATCGGCCTCACCACCAACGGCATTCTGCTCGCGGCACAGGCGCAGAGGCTGTACGACGCAGGCCTCCGGCGCATCAACGTCAGCCTCGACGCGCTCAGCCCGGAGAAGTTCCGCGAGATCACCCGCCGCGACGGCTACGAACAGGTCATCGAGGGCATTCTGGCGGCGCAGGCGGCCGGTTTCGATCCGGTGAAGGTCAACGCCGTCTCGATCCGCGGCCTGACCGAGGACGAAATCGTGCCGCTGGGGCGCTTCGCCCGCGAGACCGGCGTCGAACTGCGGTTCATCGAGTTCATGCCGCTCGACGCCGACAACGCCTGGGAGCGCGAGAAGGTGCTGTTCGCGCAGGAGATCATCGACACGCTCTCGGCCGAGATCGCGCCGCTGGTGCCGCTCGGCCGGCAGGATCCGACCGCTCCCGCGACGGAATTCGAGTTCGCCGACGGCCTCGGCCGCATTGGCTTCATCGCGTCGGTCAGCCAGCCGTTCTGCATGAGCTGCAATCGCTTCCGGCTGACGGCGGACGGCAAGCTCCGCAACTGCCTGTTCAGCCTCGAAGAAACCGACATCAAGGCCATCCTGCGCTCCGGCGGCGACGACGACGAAATCGCCCGCGCGATCCGCGAGTGCATCGCGGCCAAGAAGGAAGGGCACGAGATCAACACCGCCCGGTTCATTCAGCCCGAACGGCCGATGTATTCGATTGGGGGGTGAGAGCGCTGCCTCGCTCCGGTTCCACCTGGCCGCGCTGCTGGAGCACCCGGACGACGAGCCAGCAGCCGAGCGCCCACACCAGGCCCGCGCTCCAGCCCGCCAGCACATCCGTTGGCCAGTGGACGCCGAGATACACGCGGCTGAACCCCACCAGCAGCGTGAGCAGCACAGCCACGCCCATCGCGTAGAGTTTGGTCGCGGTCCGGCGGACGGACGCGGCCACGAGCGCCCCCAGCGTGAGGTACACGACGGCCGACATCATCGAATGCCCGCTGGGAAAACTGGCCGTATACACGTGCGCCAAGTGGAATTCGTCGGGCGGCCTCGGGCGGTCGAAGAACGACTTGAGCGCCGCACAGACGAGTACGCCGCCCACGACCGCCACCGCCGTGCTGGCCACCATCCGCCGCTGCCCATTCAGCCACAGAAAGCCGCACACGGCACAGGTCATCAAGAGCAGCACGGCCATGCCGCCCAGCGCCGTGAAGTCGCGGCTCATTTCCTCCACCCAGGGCGGACCGATCGGGTCCACGTCCGGCGCGTCGGGATTGCGGAGTGCAAGCAGGATCCGTTCATCGAGGCTCTGCGTCTCCTGCTCCATGACTTCGTCGGCGACCTCAACGAAGCCCCAGATCCCCACCACGATCGCCAGCATCGAGAGCAGCACGACCGGCTCGCGGCTGAAGATCCAGTTCCGCAGCCGGCCGTAGATTCTGGGGGAAGTCGAGTCGCGGCCAGACATGATCGCTCTCGGCGGTCGAAAGCTCGAAGAGTCGAAGTGCTTTGTCAGCGCTATGTTTTGGGATCAGCCGGTACGCGCTAGCGTCCGGTTATCGGCCGCCCTTCGACATGTTTCCGCTGTTCCGTGCCGTCACCGTCGCGCATCTCGACGCACTTCTGCAGGATGCGGACGGCCCCGTGCGCCGGGCGGATGCCTTCACCGTGTCTTTGCGCCCACACCTGGGTGAACTCCGCCCCCAGCAGCAGGATGACGCTCGAATAATAGATCCAGACCAGGATCAACGCCAACGAGCCTGCGGTGCCATACGCCGAGCCGACGTCGGCATTGCCGAAGTAGAAGCCCAGCGCAACCTTCCCGACTGTAAACAAGAGCGACGTCACCGCGGCCCCGACCCACACGTGCCGCCAGGCGATCTTCGCGTCCGGCAGCACTTTGAAGATTGCCGCGAACAGCAGCGTCAATGTGGCGAAGGAAATTCCGAAGTTGGTCCAGTGCAGCACCGCCCGCGACCAGGCCTCCGGGAGCACGCGGTGGCTGACGGCGGAAATGCCCGCGGCCGCGATCAGCGACACGAGCAGCACGAAACCCACCACCAGCACCATGGCCAGCGAGAGGATCCGCTTCGTCAGAAAGTTCTTGAGGCCGCCCTGCTGCGGATCCGGCCGCACTCCCCAGGCAGAGTTCAGCGCAGCCTGCAACTGAGCCAGCGCCCCGGTCGCACCGAAGAGCAGCACCCCGATCCCGATGATGGTGACAAACCAGCCGCTGCCCAGCTCCTCGGCATGGCCGATCATCGTGCGGACCTGCCGGGCCCCGTCTTCCCCCACCACCGTGCGAATCTCGGAGGCCACGCGCCCGCGCACGTCCGCAGGATCGAACGCCAGCCCCGCGATGGCGACGACGATCACCCGGAGCGCCGGCAGCGAAAAAATGGTGTAGTAGGCGAGTGCCGCCGCATGGCTCATGCAGCCGTCGGCGATGAACTCCTTCACAGTTTGCTTGAGGATCTGGAAGAGGCTCTTCCCTTGGGTTCGCACGCTCATCCTCTTGCTCCCCTCACACCCCTGCCCGGCCAGATGGCGCGCGAAAGCAGGGGACAGACTCGCGTCGGCGGCTCGAGTTGCTCGCTCGAGCCGCCAAACTGGCGAATCAGTCCCCCGGATTTGCGGCCGGACTGTTACGTCTTCGACTTCGAGCGCGCCTTGCCGAGCTTTTCCTGGGCCTTGCCCACGTTCTTCTCGGCCTTGCCCGCAAGTTCGCGCTTGGTATCGCCACGAGCGGCGCCTTCGACTTCCTTGGCCTTTCCACGAGCCTGTTTGACTTTGCCCGCAGCACGATCTTCAGTACCCATCGTTCTTCTCCGCAGTAGAGAGTGTCTCGGCTTCGAGTGAAGCAGTCGCGACCGCGTCGCGCCGCACGCCAGATATGCAAACGCGATGCCGACTCGTCGAACACCCGCGCCGAGCCGTGTGGCAGAGTCTTTTGCATCATTCACAACCACCGTGGACGCCGGTCGCACGAACTGCACACCTCGCCGTTCACACCAGCCGAAACCGTCGCGAGCGCGGGGGGAGGCACCGACGCCGCCCGTTTCCCGAAAAAAACTGTGGAAGCGCCGGCCGGGGAGCAGTATGGTGGTGGGAAAGTCGATCGACCCGCCGGGGCCGGGGCGGGAGCGCGGCCCGGTGGACGTTCCGCTCCACGTCGGAGGGGCCGCCATGTCGGTGCTGGAGTCGCTTCGCGAACTGGTCGAGTGCGCCAAGGCCCTCCGCGCGTGTGCCGACGAAGTGGGTGCCACGGCGATCAAAGAGCGCCTCGTCGATGAACTGCTCCGACTGCAGGAGCTGCGCGAATCTCTGATCACCGCCGACGCCGCGGCCGCCGTGGCGATCACGCCCGCTGCAAAGCAACCCGTCCTGATTTCCAATGGCGGTCCGGCGACGTTCCAATTCGAGCCGTCGGCAACGAACGAGACGTATTCCCTCGTCCTGGAGCAGTCGCCGCACGAGTCCGCCGCAGCGGCGCGACCCAGCGCGGGCGACACGCAGCTCATGGACGCCTCCGACACCGTCGAACTCGCAGTGTCCGCGGTCCCCGCAAGTGCGGAGGCCAAAGAGCTCACCGAGAGCGAACGCTTCGCTCTCGCTGAACAACGCATTGCCGATCTCGAACCGCTGCACCAGGCGGCGCTGCGGCGAATGAACGACCTCCTCACCGAGGGACAGCGGCGGCGCAAAGCCGAAGCCACCCGGGCCGGGGTCAAAGCAGGTCTGAAGGGCCGCGCGCTGCAGCAAGCCGTGATGGACGCCCTCGATCTCTCGCCCCAGCAGCAGCAGGCCATGACCGCCGCCCGCAAAGAGCTGCACGACTGCCGCCAAGCCATCGCCCGCCAGGTGGAAGGGCTGCTCAGCAAAGAGCAGCTCGACCGCATGCTGCACGAAAGCGCGGGCCGCGCGAAGTGAATCCGACGACGCCGCTCTGCCAGCGTGGCCTGTGGCGTCGGGGACCGTCGCCCGCTGTCGCGGGCACGGTTTGTGCCAGGACCACCTTTCAGCCGCTCGTCGCTCGACCCTCAATCGGCGCCATGATCGCCCAACTCGTCGCGCAGATCGAGATGAACTGCGATTTGCCATGCGGAAAGCTGCTTTCGAAGTACGTTTCTCCCGACGCGCGGCGAAGTAACTTCGAGTAAAATCCACCTGCGCGGCGCTCGCC